>NZ_JBHXEG010000089.1:0-24968 GCF_042724935.1 Kitasatospora sp. NPDC127060 | reverse complement strand
GGGCGCCCCACCGTGGTGACCCCCCCCGTCGGGTCCCGCCCCCTCCCTGTGGGGGGGGGGGGCCGTGGGCGCGCCGCGCGACCCGGCCCCACGAACCGGGCGGCACGGCTCAGACCAGCACGGGCTCCTGCTCCTCCGTCTGTCCCAGAGCCTCCGGGGCGCCGTCCTCGACCGCCACCCCGCGCTTGCGCGGCAGCGCGAACATCAGCAGGAAGACCGCCAGCAGCACCCCCGCGACCCACCACATCGCGTGCACGAACGCCCCGCCGAAGGCCGTCCCGAGCGCGTCCGGCGCGACCACGTCGTCCATCGCCCCGAAGAAGGCGACCGACACCAGCCCGAGCCCGAGCGCATTGCCGATCTGCTGCACGGTGTTGATCAGCCCGGAGGCCGAACCGGCGTGCCGGCGCGGCACCTCGGACAGCACGGCGTCGGTGATCGGCGCGACGATCAGCCCCATCCCGAGGCCCATGACGACCAGCGGCAGCGCCATCTGCCAGGGCGCGATGGACGTCCCGTACCGGTTCGCCTCCCAGATGTAGGTGAGCACGCCCGCCGCCATCACCAGCGCGCCGGCCTGGAGCACCTTGCGCCCGAACCGCGGCACCAGCTTCTGCACCGAGAGCCCGGCCGCCGTTGAGACGGCGAGCGAGAACGGGATTCCGGTGGTGCCGGCCTTGAGCGGGCTCCAGCCCAGGCCGACCTGCATGTAGAGGGTCCAGACCAGGAAGAAGATGCCGAGTGCGACGCCGAAGGCCAGCTGCACGCAGATCCCGGCGGCGAAGCTCTTCACCCGGAACAGCGACAGTTCGACCAGCGGGGAGCCGTCCCGCCGCGTCTTGGCCTTCTCGTACGCCACGAACAGCAGGAACACCGGGAGGCTGCCGGCCATCAGCAGGTACCCCCAGAGCGGCCAGCCGGCCTCCCGGCCGTGGGTCAGCGGGTAGATCAGCATCAGCAGGCCGAGGCTGGCCAGGAGCACGCCGACCAGGTCGAGCTTGAGCGCGTGCTCTGCCTTGGACTCGTCGATGAAGCGGCGGCCGAGGAGCAGTCCGGCGATGCCGACGGGCAGGTTGATCAGGAAGATCGGTCGCCATTCGAGGCCGAGCAGGTTCCACTCGGTGAGCAGCGCACCGATCATGGGACCGGACACCGCGCCCAGTCCGACCACCGCGCCGAACATCCCGAACACCTTGCCGCGCTCCTCCGCCGGGAAGGTCGCGTGGATGATCGACAGCACCTGCGGCACCATGAGGGCCGCCGTCAGGCCCTGCAGGATCCGCATCGCGACCAGCATCTCCGGGCCGGAGGCCAGCCCGCACAGCGCCGAGGCGATCGTGAAGCCGCCGATCCCGATCAGGAACAGCCGCTTGCGGCCGTGGATGTCGCCCAGCCGCCCGCCGATGATCAGCCCGACCGCGAAGGCCAGCGCGTAGCCGCCGGTGACCCACTGGATGGCGCTGAAGGAGGCGCCGGTGTCCTGCTGGATGCTGGGGATGGCGATGTTGACGATGGTCACGTCCACCAGGTCCATGAAGGAGGCGACCATCACGATCGCCAGCGCGATCCACCTCCGCCGGTCGGCTCCCGCCGTAGTCATTCCGGTCTCCTCGTTCGTCCGCTTGTCCACTCTCAGGACGATACGAGCCATGTAGGTCAGGAGCTGTCCCAGTTCGTCCGGCATGCTGGACGACATGACCGACACCCCGGCCCGGCTGCTCAACCTGCTGTCCCTGTTGCAGACCCCGCGCGAGTGGCCCGGCAGCGAACTCGCCGAGCGGCTCGGCGTCAGCCCCCGCACCATCCGCCGCGACATCGACCGGCTGCGCGAACTCGGCTACCCGGTGCAGGCCAGCATGGGCGCGGACGGCGGCTACCGGCTGGTCGCGGGCACCGCGATGCCGCCGCTGCTGCTGGACGACGAGGAGGCGGTGGCCATCGCGGTCGGCCTGCGGGCGGCCGCCGGGCACGCCGTGGTCGGCATCGAGGAGGCCTCGGTACGGGCCCTCGGCAAACTGCTCCAGGTGCTGCCCGGCCGCCTGCGGCACCGGGTCGGCACCCTCAACACCGCCACCGTGCCGCTGCTCACCGGGGACGGTCCGACCGTCGACCCGGAGGCCCTGACCCTGCTGGCCGGCGCCGTCACCAACCACGAGCGCCTGCGCTTCGGCTACCGGGCCCGCGACGGCGCCGAGACCCGGCGCAACGTCGAGCCCGAGCGCCTGGTCTCCACCGGCCGCCGCTGGTACCTGATCGGCTACGACCTGGACCGGGACGACTGGCGGCTCTTCCGGGTCGACCGGATCACCGACCCGTTCGCCACCGGCGCCCGCTTCACCCCGCGCCCGCTCCCCGCCGAGGACGCCGCCACCTTCGTGGCCAACCGGCTGCGCCGCTCCCCGACCCGCTCCATGGTGGCCACCGTCCACCGCCCCGCCGCCGAGGTCGACGGCTGGATGCCCTGGACCGGCGACTACGAGATCGAACCCGTCGACGACCACAGCTGCCGGCTGCGCGCCCGCGCCGACTCCCTGAAGTGGATGGCCGCCGGACTCCTCATGCTGGACTGCGACTTCGAGGTCCACGAACCCCCGGAGCTCCGCGCCCACCTGCGCACGATCGCGGCGAGGGCCGCCCACGCCGCGGAAAGCGGGAGTCAGGCCCTCGCCGAGCGTCCAGAGGGGATCAGACCCCGTACTCGCCGGTCAGCAGCGCCCGGCCCAGGGTGTGGAAGGTCAGGTTGAAACCGACCTGGGCCGCCGGGGTGTCGGCGGTGACGTCGAGCTTCTCGACGTCCAGCGCGTGCACCGCGAACACGTACCGGTGCGGGGCGCCGGGCGGCGGGGCGGCGCCGTCGTACTTGTTGCCGGGGAAGTCGGTGCGCCCGTGGAAGGAGGCCGCGCCGGGCAGGGTGTCGTCCGACGAGCCGGCGCCGCGCGGCAGTTCGACGGTGTCGGCGGGCAGGTTGAGGGCGAGCCAGTGCCACCAGCCGGAGCCGGTCGGCGCGTCCGGGTCGTAGCAGGTGACGGCGATGCTCCGGGTGCCCTCCGGCAGGCCCGACCAGGCCAGCTGGGGCGAGAGGTTGCCACCCGCGTGGATGAACTCCCGGCCCAGCGTGCCGCCTTCGGTGAAGTCCTGGCTGCTCAGCGGGAAGGACGGCACCTGCGGCAGGAACTCGTACGGCAGCGGCGGACGAACACTCATGGGGTGCACCTCTCACGGTCGGGATGACACGGGTCACTGTAATGGGGTGCACGTCCGATCCGGCCGCCCCTACAGTCGACGTCATGGCCTCGAAACTCGCCCAGCTGTTCTCGGATTCCCGCCGCGCGCTGTTCACCATGCTCGGGATCCAGGCCGTCATATGGTCCGTGCAGGTGCTGAACTGGCTGGACGACTACGGCCTCTCCAAGGAGTTCGGCCTGCGCACGGAGCAGGTCGGCGACCTCCCCGAAATGTTCACCATGCCCTTCCTGCACTTCAGTTGGGGCCACATCGTGGACAACTCCTGGCCGCTGTTCGTGCTCGGCTTCCTGGCCGCTTACCGGGGCATGCGGAAGTTCCTGCTGGCCAGCCTGGTGATCGCGGTCTCCGGCGGGCTCCTGGTCTGGCTGCTGGAGAGCCCGAACACCGTGACGGCCGGAGCGAGCGGCATGATCTACGGCTACCTCGGTTACGTGGTGCTGCGCGGGGTCCTCGACCGCAACCTGCTGGACGCGGCCGTCGGCCTCGGCGTCGCGGCGGTCTACTGGACCGTCCTGATCGGCGTGCTGCCGATCGCCCACGGCGTCAGCTGGCTGGGCCACCTCGGCGGACTGATCGGCGGACTGGCCGCCGCCGTCCTGCTGCGCGAGCGGGTGCGGCCGAAGCCCGCCGACGCGCCCACCCCCGCGCCCGCCAAGGCCGCTGCCAACGCCCCCGCGGGCCCCAACGCCGCCCTGCTCAAGGAGCTCGACGACCTGGGCCTGTAGCCCGCCCGAAGCGGCCAGGTATAGACCATTCACACCCCTGCGGCTAGCGTGACCGACGCACCTGCCCCCAGCTCCGGAGCCGCACCGTGGAGTCGTCCGTCCTCGCCTTCGTCACCGACCTCCTCGACGAGGGCGCCGACACCTTCTTCGGCAACCTCACCGACCGGGCCGGCGTCGGCGGCGTCACCCTGGCCGCCGTCTACCACGAGGCCCGCGACGTCTTCCCGCACAACCCCCGCCGGGTGATCCGCTACCTGGAGCCGGGCGCCGCCTACTTCCGCCCGGACCGGGCCCGCTGGCAGGGCCGCCGGCTGGCGCCCGCGCCGTCCACCGCGATCGGCGACCGCGACCCCTTCGCCGAGGCCGCCACCGAGGCCGACCGCCGGGGCCTGCGGCTGCACGCCTGGACGGTCTTCTGCCACAACGACCGGCTCGGCTTCGCCCACCCCGACTGCGCCCCGGCGAACGCCTTCGGCGACCGCCACCTCACCGAGCTCTGCCCGGCCCACCCGGAGGTCCGCGAGTACGCGCTGGCCCTGGTCGAGGAACTCGCGCGGTACGGCGTGGACGCGATCCGCGCCGAGTCCCTGCACTTCCACGGCCTGCGCCACGGCTACCACCACGAGCGCTACTTCGAGCAGCTGGGCCCGACCGCCGAGGCCCTGCTCGGCGTCTGCTTCTGCCCGCACTGCCGGGCCGCCGCCGCCCGTGCCGGCGTCCCGGCCGAGCGGGTCGCCGACGAGGTACGGACCGAACTGCGCCGCCGGCTGGCCGACGAGACCGCCGCCGCCGAGCCGGCCGACCTGAGCACCCTCGCCGACGGCGCCTTCGCCGCCTACGTGGACGCCTCCGCCGCCACCGTCACCGCACTCGCCGCCGACCTCACCGAGCAGGCCCGCCGCCACGGCATACGACTGAGCTTCATGGACGGCGGCGGCCCCGGCAAGGGCTGGCTGTCCGGCATCGACCTGCCCGCCCTGGCGCGGGCCACCGACCAGATCGAGACCCTGGGCTACGCCACGACCGCGCGCGAAGTCCGGGAGAAGGTGGCCGCCTTCGCCCTGCACGGCGTCCGCCCGGAGCGGATGGCGGTGATCCTGCGCCCGATGGCCTCGGACTGCGACGGCCCGGAGAACCTCGCCGCCAAGATCGCCACCCTGCGCGAACTCGGCGTCCCCGAGGTCGAGTTCTACCACTACGGCCTGATGCGGCTGTCCTCGCTCGACCGGATCGGCACCGCCCTCGGGGTCTGAGGACCCACCCACCGACAATCCCCCGGTTGAGAACCCGCCGGCCGGAGACTCACCGGCGCCGCTTGGACGTCCCGAACAGGCTGCGCGAGATCTCCTGCCCGAGCTGCTTCCCGGCCGAGCGGGCGAAGGACTTCACGGTCGGATTGCTGAGCAGCGAGCCCAGCAGCCCGCCCGCCCCCTTCGGCTCCTCCCGCCCCGGCGCGCGCTCCCGCGACGCGGGATCGGGCGCGGGCACCGGCGGTTCGACCGGCGCCGCCTCCGGCCGGGGTGCCCGGGCCGCCAGCTTCTCGTACGCGGACTCCCGGTCGATCGCCTCCCGGTAGCGCGCCGTCAGCGGCGAGGCGTCCACCGCCGCCCGCAGCGCCCCCTCCTCGACCGGCGCCATCAGCGACCGCGGCGCCCGCAGCCTGGTGGCCGCGACCGGGGTCGGCGCGCCCTTCTCGGAGAGCACCGTCACCACGGCCTCGCCGGTCCCCAGTGAGGTGAGCACGGTGCCGAGGTCGTAGGAGGAGCGCGGGAAGGTCGAGACGGTGGCCTTGAGCGCCTTGGCGTCGTCCGGGGTGAAGGCGCGCAGCGCGTGCTGCACCCGGTTGCCCAGCTGGGCGAGCACCTCCGCCGGGACGTCCTTGGGCGTCTGGGTGACGAAGAAGATGCCGATGCCCTTGGAGCGGATCAGCCGCACGGTCTGGGTGATCGCCTCCAGGAAGGCCTTGGAGCCGCCCTTGAACAGCAGGTGCGCCTCGTCGAAGAAGAACACCAGCTTGGGCCGGTCCAGGTCGCCGACCTCCGGCAGCTCCTGGTAGAGGTCGGCGAGCAGCCACATCAGGAAGGTGGAGAACAGCCGCGGCCGGTCCTGGACGGCGGGCAGTTCCAGCACCGAGACCACGCCCTGCCCGTCCGGCGTGCTGCGCAGCAGTTCGGCGGTGTCGAACTCGGGCTCGCCGAAGAACGCCCCGGCGCCCTCGTTCTCCAGCACGGTGAGCGCCCGCAGGATCACCCCGGCGGTGGCCGCGGAGAGCCCGCCGATGGTGCGCAGTTCCTCCTTGCCCTCGGGCGAGGTGAGGTGGCCGATGACGGCGGTGAGGTCCTTGAGGTCGTAGAGCTCCAGGCCCTGGCGGTCGGCGTAGTGGAACACCAGGCTGAGCGAGGACTCCTGGGTCTCGTTCAGGTCCAGCACCTTGGCGAGCAGCAGCGGGCCGAAGCTGGTGACGGTGGCCCGGATCGGGATGCCCGTGCCCTGCCCGCCGAGTGAGTAGAACTCGGCCGGGCAGCCCCGGGGCGTCCACTCCTGCCCGACCTCGGCGGCCCGGGCGGCGGTGCGGTCGCTCGGCGCCCCGGGCGCGGCGATGCCGGAGACGTCCCCCTTGATGTCGGCGAGGAACACCGGCACGCCCTGGGCGGAGAGCTGTTCGGCGATCAACTGGAGGGTCTTGGTCTTCCCGGTGCCGGTGGCCCCGGCGACCAGCCCGTGCCGGTTGAGCACCCCGAGCGGGATGCGCACCTGCGCGTCGGGGTACGCGGTGCCGTCCAGCAGCACCGCGCCGAGGTCGAGGGCGGGCCCGGTGAAGGCGTACCCGTCGGCGATCTCCCGGACGGTCGGCGGGGTGGTGGCGGAAGGCATCGGGGCACGCTCCTGGACGGGATCGGCGGTCGGAAGCTGGTCCTGAACCCGGGCCGGGACCGGGCGATGTTCACGACATTTCCCATCAAACAGCCGCAATCGACCTCCCGCAGCTCGCACCCGTGCGCGTGGCGGAGCCGCGGCTGCTGCGCCGCGCGCCGTGCGAACGGTAGGCTTTCCGTGTGATCTTCAAGCGCATCGGCAATGGGCGGCCGTACCCGGATCACGGCCGGACGAGCACCCGCCAGTGGGCTGACGTCGCCCCACGCCCGGTGCGGCTCGACCAGCTGGTGACCACCAAGGGCCAACTCGACCTGGAAACCCTGCTGGCCGAGGACTCGACCTTCTACGGGGACCTCTTCGCCCACGTGGTGAAGTGGCACGGCGACCTCTACCTGGAGGACGGGCTGCACCGGGCCGTACGGGCCGCGCTGCAGCAGCGCCAGGTGCTGCACGCCCGTGTCCTCGAAATGGACTGACGGCCGTCTCCCGACTCCCAGGACCGCCCCCTCGCCACCCGGCGGAGGGCGGTCCACGCGTACCCGGATACCTCCTTTCGGGTACCGGGGTACTCCAGATGATGATCGTTTAGTACCTTCACCGCTGTCCGGCACTACGCTGCTGACTACGGCTGCGACCAGGGGATCCGCCCGCACCTGAGGGACTCTCCTACCCGGCCCACCCGTCATCCCGACCCCGCCCTGGCACGAGGGGGAGACAGACCCGTGAGCATGTTGACTCCCCAAGGCCTCAAGGGGAAGCAGTACCGCGTCACCGGCAACGCCTACCCGCGGCTGGGCCGGCCCCCGAAGAAGAGTCGCAAGGTGATCGCCGCACTCGCGGCCCTGCTCGCCCTGGCCCTGATCGGCCTCGGCGGCGTGCAGTTGTACGACATCTTCCGCGGCAAGGACAAGAACGCCTCGGCCCAGGCCTGCGCCACCTCGTCCGGCAAGCCGCTGGCGGCCCCGACCGCCGGCGCCACCCCGGGCGCCCCCGCGGCCTCCGGCGCGCCGGTCGACCCGCACGCCGTCCCGCAGCCCTCCGCCGTCACGGTGAACGTCTACAACGCCACCACCAAGGCCGGCCTGGCCGGGCGGACCGCCGACGAGCTCAAGAAGCGCGGCTTCACCATCGGCAAGGTCGGCAACGCACCCGCCGAGCTGGACAAGAAGGTGCCCGGCACCGCCCAGGTGATCGCCGGCCCGACCGGCGCCGCCGCCGGCACCCTGGTGAGCTCCCAGATCGCCGGGGCCGCCGTCACCGCCGACGCCCGCACCGACACCAGCGTGGACTTCGTGATCGGCGACAGCTACAACGCCCTGCTGGACGAGACCCAGGCGGCCGCCGCCCTCGCCCTGGCCACCAAGCCCTCCCCCACCCCGAGCGCCACCGGCAGCTGCTAGGGCGTGGCCCCGGCAGGACAACAGAGGAGAGCCCCCGGCAGACGCAGCGCCGGGGGCTCTCGGACGTTCTTCGGAAGGGTGGTCAGCCGGCCGTGCCGTACAGCCGGTCGCCCGCGTCGCCCAGGCCGGGGACGATGTAGCCGTTCTCGTTCAGCCGCTCGTCGAGCGCGGCGGTGACCACGGTGACCGGCAGGCCGGCCAGCTCCCGCTGCATCACCTCGACGCCCTCGGGCGCGGCCAGCAGCACCACGGCGGTGACGTCGGTGGCACCGCGCTCGATCAGCATCCTGATCGCGGCGACCAGGGTGCCGCCGGTGGCCAGCATCGGGTCGAGCACGTAGACCTGACGGCCGGAGAGGTCGTCGGGCATCCGGGTGGCGTACGTGGAGGCCTCCAGGGTCTCCTCGTTGCGCACCATGCCGAGGAAGCCGACCTCTGCGGTCGGCAGCAGCCGGGTCATCCCGTCCAGCATGCCGAGGCCGGCCCGCAGGATCGGGACGACCAGCGGGCGCGGGTAGCTGAGCCGGGTGCCGAGCGTGACCGCCACGGGCGTGGTGATCTCCACCTCGTCGGTGCGGACGTCCCGGGTGGCCTCGTAGGCGAGGAGGGTCACCAGCTCGTCGGTCAGGCGACGGAAGGTCGGCGAGTCGGTGCGCTCGTCGCGCAGGGTGGAGAGCTTGTGGGCGACCAGGGGGTGGTCGACGACGTGGAGACGCATGTACCGAGGTTAGCCCGGTCCTGGACGCCTGTACGACACGCCGTGCCAGGCCGCCCACCGGCCGCGGTCACCTTTTCGTGACACGCCGTGACGCGCGCGGAATGTCCGGACGGAACCGTCTCCTGTGGTATCAACCCGGCCGATCGGGGAATGTCACGTCTTATGACGAGCAACCCGAAGGCCGGGGACGGCTCGGCGGACGACCCCGCCGGCGGGGCTGCCCTTCGCGCCGGCCCGCCGCAGGAGCCCCCGGAGACCGAGTCGGAGCGCCGTAGGCGGCGGGCCGTCTTCCTGCGCGAGCTCGCCGAGGCCCGCGAGCTGAGGGAGCGGGTCCAGCCCCGCCGGACCAAGGAGCGGCGGATGCGCGAAGCGATGCGGATGCGAACCTTCCGGATCTGACGCCGCCCCGCCCGGGCCCCGTCACGGTCCGGCCGACGCTCCACCGGGCGTCCGGAACAAAATTCGACCGTCTCCGGACGGCCCGGCCCGGGTTCCGCCCGCCGCCGCCCGGCCCTTCCGACACGACCTGCAAAGACGCGCTGCCGAACACCCCCCGCGAGGGCGGGCTTTCTGTCACGATTCCGATGGGACGGTCCGAACAAGCGGACCGCCTCTGGCGCGGGGGCGGCCAGATTTCCGCGTTGCCCGAGCGCGCCGACAGCCGAGACCGATGATCTTGGGAGTGTCCCTGGTGGCGTACTTCGCTGCAGTGCTTGCTCGCACCGAGGACGGGTGGGATGTGAGCGAGACGGAACTCGACGACGTCGAAACCCTGGCCGATCTGGCGGATCTGGCCCGCGGCTCCGCGCAGGACGACGACAGCGTCCTGATCTTCATCGAACAGGAGGACTCCTGGTTCGCCATCGTCCGGGTGGACGGTGAGGACGACCCCCGGATCTTCGTGTCGGACGGCGCCGCCGCCGCCCGCAGCTCCTACGGCTCCGTCCTCACCGACGAGCTGGTCGACCAGGCGGGCGAGAGCGAGTTCGGCGACCTGGACCACCTGCTCGACGAGGAGTCCGAGGCCGCGGAGCAGGACGACGAGGACCCGGACGCCCGCAGCGGCGTCCCGGTCGGCCCGCTCGGCGACGCCCACCTGCTCACCGAGTACGGCCTGGCCGCCGACGAGCTGCTCGGCCTCAGCGGCGAGGGCGCGGTGCCGGGCGACGCCCTGGAGGAGATCGCCGAGGCGCTGGGCTGCGGCGAGGTCCTGGAGGCGGTCCGGTAGCGGCACCGGTCGCACCGGTGCCCACCACCGGATGCCCGACACTGGATGCCATGCAGCCCGCATCCACCCCGCTGACCGTCCCGTACGTCCCCCCACTGTCCGCCCCCGTCCGCCCCGACCCGGTCCGCGACCGCTGGGCGGCGCCGATGCGCCTCGCCATCGCCGAGGCCGCCCTGGCGCCGGCCACCGGTGACGTCCCGGTCGGGGCGCTCGTTCTGGGCCCGGACGGCGAAGTGATCGGGCGCGGCCACAACGAGCGCGAGGCGGTCGGCGACCCGACCGCGCACGCCGAGGTGGTCGCGATCCGGCAGGCGGCCGAGAAGCTCGGGGAGTGGCGGCTCAGCGGCTGCACCCTGGTGGTGACCCTGGAGCCCTGCACGATGTGCGCCGGAGCCATCGTGCTGTCCCGGATCGACCGGGTGGTCTACGGCGCCCTCGACGAGAAGGCCGGCGCGGCCGGCTCGCTCTTCGACGTGATGCGCGACCGCCGGCTCAACCACCGACCCGAGGTGATCTGGGGCGTCCTCGCCGACGAGTGCGGCGAGCAGCTTCGCGCCTTCTTCGACACCCACCGCTGACGCCTGCGCCGACGGCCCTCCCGATACGGATTTCGTGACCGCGCCACCCGTCCGGTAGAGTTCCCCTCGGTAGCGTGTCCGAGCGGCCAAAGGAGCACGCCTCGAAAGCGTGTGTGGGGGCAACTCCACCGTGGGTTCGAATCCCACCGCTACCGCCAGAAAGCCCGAGGGCCCGTCCGATCCGGACGGGCCCTCGGCGTTTCCGCGCACCCTCGGACGCGGAAACGGCCCCGCACTCCGGGCCGATGACCACCACTGCCCGGCTCGTACGGAGCCTTGGAGGGGGAGCGGCTCCGGGGGACCGACCGCTCCCCCGGCGGAGTCCCACAACCGGCGCCGCGAGGGGGAAAGCCGCGACCACCGGTCCCACAGCGGGGGCTCCGGATCCACGCGCCGGGGATTCCTGCCAGACCCTCGGCACGTCAACCATCCTGCCGTCCGGGCCGCACCGGGGCACCCGGAGAAAGGCCCCACCCGCGGGGACCTTCGTCCCGCCGGGCGAACGCGCCGCACACTTGATAGCCCGTCCGGTGGATAAGCTGCCCTGCAGGGCCGCTCGGGGACCCGGATGACGGCGGCCCACCGCAGGGAGGAAGGTCACGATGGCGCAGGCGAAGAAGATCGGCATGGCCCTCCTGCTCATCTTCGTGCTCTACTCGATCATCACCTCGCCGGCCCGGTCCGCCGAACTCGTCCAGCTGGGCTTCGAGGGCATCTCGAACGCGGCCAAGGCGGTCGGCACCTTCATGACCGGTCTGATCAAGTAAGGAGCGGTACATCGTGATCCGCCACCTGGTCCTGTTCAAGCTCAACGAGGGCGTCGCCAAGGACGAGCAGCGCGTGCTGTCCGGTGCCAAGGCGTTCGCCGAGCTCGGCTCGCTGATCCCCGAACTGCGCGAGTGGGACTGCGGCTGGAACACCACCGAGCGCGACATCGCGTACGACTACGCGATCAACAGCCTGGTCGAGGACCGTACGGCCCTCCAGGCGTACCTGACCCACCCCGCGCACCAGGCCGCGGCCGGCCAGTGGCGCGAGTTCGCGACCTGGGTGATCGCCGACATCGAGGTCTGACCCCCGCGACCGTCCCCCGGACGGCCCGCGCCCGCCCCGTCCGGTCCCCGGACGGGGCGTCTTGGTATGCGCCGGAACAACCCTTGCGGCGCCTCGCCGACGGGACCGGCGCAGTCCGGGCACCCCATCAACACACCTCCACCGGGTGCTTGCCCGACCTGCGCCCACCTTGTGATGCTATGACCGGTTTTGCCGGACATGGCGAGGTGCGAACCAGCCGCGACACCCGATCCGCAGGGCCCACCGTTGTCAACTTTGGGAGGGGTGAGGTGTCCGTGGACGAGGTGTTGGCTGCGATCATCAGTCCGGCCGGCGAACTCCGCCCGGACGGGTTGCGCGGCCCCGGCGGCCGACCCGCCGTGGACGTCCGGACGCTCACCCGGGTGCTGTTCGAGCGGCTCTCCGAGCTGCCCCCGGACGCCCCCGAGCGGGAGCGCGTCCGGGCCGCCCTGATCGAGGTGAACATCCCGCTGGTCCGCTACGCGGCCACCCGCTTCCGCAGCCGCAGCGAGCCGATGGAGGACGTCGTCCAGGTCGGCACCATCGGCCTGATCAACGCGATCGACCGCTTCGACCCGACCCGGGGCGTCCAGTTCCCCACCTACGCCCTGCCGACCATCCTGGGAGAGATCAAGCGCTACTTCCGGGACAACGTCCGCACCATGCACGTCCCGCGCCGGCTCCAGGAGCTGTGGGTCCAGGTCAGCGGCGCCATGGAGGAGCTGACGGTGCTGCACGGGCGGGCCCCCAAGGTGCCCGAGATCGCCGCCAGCCTGCGGATCCCCGAGGAGGACGTCCGGGCCTGCCTGGACGCCGGACGCGCCTACAACGCGGCCTCCCTGGAGGCCGCCCAGGAGCACGAGGGCGGGCTCGCCCTGCTGGACCGGCTCGGCTACGAGGACGCCGCGCTGGCCGAAGTGGAGCACCGCGACATGGTCCGCCACCTACTGGTCCAACTCCCCGAGCGGGAGCGGCGGATCGTGATGCTGCGGTTCTTCGCCAACCTCACCCAGTCGCAGATCAGCACCGAACTGGGGATGTCCCAGATGCACGTCTCCCGGCTGCTCTCACGGATCCTGACCAGGCTTCGGACCGGCAACTCCTGGGAAGAGTGAGATTGCAGCGCGTTACCCCCGCGTGACATCTTGCGACGTTCGGGTTTGCCGAGGACCGTGTTCCGGTATGGAGGGGGTTGGGCCCCTGCCGGGAACCTCCGTGCGACGGCCCCCGTTCAACTGTCAGTCACAAGGGGGTGGGTGCATGTCCGGAGAGCTGGGCACTGCGGAGATCCACGCTGGTCAGGCCAAGGGTACGGCGGTCGCCGAGGAGCGGATCCCGCTCCAGCGGGCCACGTCTCTCGAAAGGCCCGTCGACCGGGCGACCGGCCCGGTGACGTCCACCGAGGCACCGCCCGGCTCCGGGCTGGACACCCGGACGCTCTCCCGCTCGCTGTTCCTGCGGCTGGCCGCGCTGGAGCCGGGCAGCGAGGAGCACACCTACGTCCGCGACACCCTGATCGAGCTCAACCTGCCGCTGGTCCGGTACGCCTCGGCGCGTTTCCGCAGCCGCAACGAGCCGATGGAGGACATCGTCCAGGTCGGCACCATCGGGCTGATCAAGGCGATCGACCGCTTCGACCCGGAACGCGGGGTGGAGTTCCCCACCTTCGCGATGCCCACCGTGGTCGGTGAGATCAAGCGCTTCTTCCGGGACACCAGTTGGTCGGTCCGGGTGCCCCGGCGGCTGCAGGAGCTGCGGCTGGCGCTCACCAAGGCCGGGGACGAACTGGCCCAGCGGCTGGACCGCTCCCCCACCGTCGCCGAGCTGGCCACCTGCCTCGGGGTCAGCGAGGAGGACGTGGTCGAGGGCCTCGCGGTGGGCAACGCGTACACCGCCAGCTCGCTGGACTCCAGCCCCGGCGAGGAGGACAGCGAGGGGCCGCTGGCCGAACGGCTCGGCTACGAGGACCTCGCGCTGGAGGGCGTGGAGTACCGGGAGTCGCTCAAGCCGCTGCTGGCCAAGCTGCCGCCGCGCGAGCGCCGGATCATCATGCTGCGGTTCTTCGGCAACCTGACCCAGTCGCAGATCGGGGAGGAGATCGGGATCTCCCAGATGCACGTCTCCCGACTGCTCACCCGGACGCTCACCCAGCTCCGCGCGGGGCTGATCAGCGAGGGCTGACCGCCACCGCTTCCCGGCTCAACTGCCGTCGCCGTCCAGGAGGTTGGCGCGCAGTCCGGTCAGCACGTGCTCGTCCAGCCCGAGCCCCTCCCGCCAGAACGCGTCGAAGTCGCCCCAGCCTGCCTCGACCTCCGCGAAGGCCGCGTCCAGGTAGTCGCGGTCGGCCCGGAACACCGGCAGGAGGAGCTCGGGCTCGCGCATCAGACCCCGGCCGCCGAAGTCGGCCAGCACCCGCTCGACCACCGCGGCGGAGCGCTCGTTGGTGAGCAGGTAGTCGGCGAGCACCGTCTCGCGGTCCACGCCCAGCGCGGTCAGGACGAGCGCCGCCGCCCAGCCGGTGCGGTCCTTGCCCGCCGAGCAGTGGAACAGCAGCGGCACGCCGTCCGGGGCGGCCAGCAGCCGCAGCAGCGCGGCGAAGCGCTCGCGGGCCACCGGGTCGGTGACGAACCAGCGGTAGAGCCCGGTCATCATGGTGGCCGCCCGGCCGCCGCCGAGGAGGGCGCGCTGCCTGTCCGGACTGCGGTCGGCGAGGGCTCCGCGCAGCGTCAGGTGGATGTCGAAGTCCGTTGCCAACAGCGGGAGATGGTGGATCACCACGCCGTCCGGCAGCCGGTCCGGGCCGGCCTCGCGGACCTCCTCGGGGCTGCGCAGGTCGACCACCGCGCGCAGCCCGAGCGCGCCCAGCGGGTCGAGGTCCTCGACGGTGACATGGTTCAGGCCATCGCTGCGCAGGGCCACTCCACGGCGTACCACCGCCCCCTCGGCCGTTCGACAGCCGCCCAGATCCCGGGCGTTGACCGCCCCGCGCAGACCCAGACTACGGCCGACCAGGACCGTTCCATCCGGTTCCGGGAGCGCATTCCGTACGTTCCCGATTCGCTCGGATGCGACCTGACGATCGGCCATCAACGGCCTCCATTGCATATTCGGACTGTCACATGGCACAGCGGTGCCCGATATTGCATGAACCTGCCCGTTGCGGCGGCAAGATGTGCAAGAGTGTCGTGCGCGACGACGACAGTGTAGGTGCCCCACAGAGCCGTGTGAGCCGCACAGTCGGTAACCAGGTGTAGCACTCGGCTTCCGGTTTTTCATTTTCAATTCATTATTTGCGTAGGCGGTCGGGTTACGGTCACAATCAGCGCCGCCATGGCTTCGCCATGAACGTTGGTAACAGGTTCGCTGCACTCTCGCCCAATTGGTCCCTCGCACCGTCGACCCTCGACCAGGATGGGCGCCGGGCAGCCTGCTGCCCGCGAACAGCTACACGGGCTGGCGAGCGCCGAGCAGCGCAGCGCCTGTCCCAAGGGGAGGATCAGACATGGGTCGAGCGACCCGAAGAGTTGCCGCCTGCGCAGCGGCAGTTCTGCTGGCCAGCGGCCTGCAGACCACCCTGGCCCACGGCGACACCACGCCGCCCAGGATCGACCTCACCGTCCTGGTCATCGACGACGGAGGCCCGTCCGTCGCGGCGATCACCGCCGAACTCAAGAGCCAGGGCACGCCCTACAAGGTCGTCAGCCTCAATGACCCCAACCGCCCCGTCATCGACTCCGCTTTCCTGAGCGACACGGTGAACGGGCTGCCCCGGGGCAAGTACCAGGGCATCGTGCTGCCCAACGAAAACCCCTTCCCCAACAGCGCAGCCGAGATGACCGCGATCGCCACCTACGAAGCGGCTTTCAACGTCCGGCAGATCGACGCGTACACCTGGGCCAGTCCGGCCGTCGGCCTGAACTACGCCCAGAATCCGGGATTCGTCGGCACCCTCGACGGATTCCAGGCAGCCACCACTACGGCCGGAACTTCGGGCCCGTTCGGGTACCTCAAGGGCGGTGTCCCGTTCGAGGACAACGACCCGAACGTCAGCGAGAGCTACGGCTACCTGGCCACCCCGCTGGCCAACCTGCCGACCGGGGCCTCCTTCGTCCCGCTGGTCGACGCGGCGATACCCGGCACGACCAACCGCGGCTCGCTGGTCGGTGAGTACACCCACGACGGCCGCAAGGAGCTGGTCGTCACCTTCGTCTACAACCAGTACCAGCAGCAGTACCGGCTGCTGGCCCGCGGGATGGTCGACTGGATCACCCAGGGCGTCCACCTCGGCTACGACCGCAACTACTTCGCCACCCACGTGGACGACGTGTTCCTGGCCGACGACCGCTGGGACACCGTGCTCAAGTGCACCCCCGGTGACGTCACCTGCCCGCCCGGCACCCCGGACACCACCAACCCGATCCGGATGACCCAGGCGGACGCCCAGTACCTCAAGCAGTGGCAGACCGCCAACAACTTCACGCTGGACCTGGTGTTCAACGGCGGCGGCAGCGAGGACTGGAAGGCCGACCACCAGACCACGGTGGACCCGACCGCCAGCCAGATGATCGCCGACCAGAACAGCTACCGCTGGGTCAACCACACCTTCACCCACCCCTACCTGGGCTGCGTGCAGGACGTCACCGTGGTGCCGTGGAAGTGCACCAAGGACGCGTCGGGCAACACCGTCTGGACCGACCAGAACACCATCTCCACCCAGATCAAGCAGAACTTCGACTGGGCGGCCGCCAACGGCCTCAAGGTCGACCCGCAGGTGCTCGTCACCGGTGAGCACTCCGGTCTGCTCACCGCCCCGCAGGAGACCAGCGACAACCCGAACCTGGCGCCCGCGCTGGCCGCCAACGGCATCAAGTTCACCGGCAGCGACGCCTCCCGCGAGCCCGGCCAGCGGGCCGTCGGCTCCTCCACGCTGACCGTGCCGCGGTACCCGATGAACGTCTTCTACAACGCCGGTTCGGCGAAGGAGGAGGCCGACGAGTACAACTGGATCTACACCAGCAAGGCCAACGGCGGCAGCGGCGTCTGCGAGAACAACGCCAACTCCACCTGCCTGCCCCAGCCGCTGGACACCGCCACCGGCTACCAGTCGTACATCGTGCCGCTGGAGGCCCGGATCGACCTCGGCCACGTGCTGAACAACGACCCGCGGCCGCACTTCGTGCACCAGTCGAACCTCTCCGAGGACCGCATCCTGTACCCGGTGCTGGAGAAGATCCTCGGCAACTACCGCTCGCTGTTCGCCGACAGCACCCCGATCGTGAACCTCGGCGAGCGCGAGATCGGCCAGGAGTTCCAGAAGCGCGCGGCCTGGGACAAGGCCGTCGCAGCCGGGCAGGTCACCGCCTACAAGATCGGCAACACCGTCACGGTCAACGCTCCGGCCGGTGTTCAGGTCCAGGCCACCATGCCGACCGGAACTGCTCAGAAGATGGCCATCGGCACGGCCGCCTTCGGTTCGGCCTACGCCGGTACGCTCTCGGGCTGGGTGTCCCCGGGCGCCCTGCAGAGCAACGTCACCCTGCAGCTCCCCTCCGGCAGCGCGCCGGCCGCCCCGGCCGCCGTCACGCCGAACGTGGCGGCCAAGTCCGTCCCGGCACCGGCGCCGGCGGACAAGAAGGTCGTGCCGCAGGGCGTCGCCACGCCCGTCCCGGCCGGCCCGAGCGACGTCACCCGCAAGCCCGCCCAGTCCCTCGTCCCCGGCAGCGGAGCCCCGGTGCCCGGCAAGGACGCGGTCCAGGGCGCCAAGTCCCAGGGCAACGGTGCCCAGGCCGGCAACGGCCACGGCGGTTCCGGCAAGGCCCCCGGGGGGACGGCCTCGCACGGCAGCACGACCGGGCGCTCCGGCAACCGGTAATCCTCAGCACCTCGTGGCGGGGTCGGGCCGGGCGCCCGGCCCGGCCCCGCCACGGGTCCCGCTCCGGCCACCCAGTCCGGACAACGACGCAAGAACAGGAGGGGGGACAGGAGATGCGCGTCACCCTGCTCACCGAGGGGACGTACCCGCACCAGCACGGCGGCGTGAGCGTCTGGTGCGACCAACTCGTTCAGGGCATGCCGGACGTCGACTTCGACATCATCGCCGTCACCGGAACCGGCCAGGAGCCGCTGGCCTGGGAACTGCCCGCCAACGTACGGTCGGTCACCACCGCACCGCTGTGGGGCCCGGCCTCGGAGGCCCGGCCGCCGCGCGGCAAGGAGATGCGGCGCTTCCTCAACGCGTACGAGCGCTTCCTCCACTCCATCCTCGACCCGGTCTACACCACCCACTTCGGCACCGAGCTGTACGGCTTCGCCGACCTCGCCCGACGCGGGCTGCTCAGCCCGGCGCTGCGCAGCGAGCGCGCCCTGCGCACCCTCCAGCACGTGTGGACCCGCGACTACCTGCCCACCGCGGTCTCCCGGCCCACCCTGCACGACGCGCTGAACGCCACCGACCTGCTGGAGCACGCGCTGCGGCCGCTCTCGGTCGACCCGCCCACCGAGGGCGTCGCCCACGCTGCCAGCGGCGGCCTCGCCACGCTGCCCGGGCTGATCTCCGCCCAGCAGTTCGGCGTACCGTTTCTGCTCACCGAGCACGGCATCTACCTGCGCGAGCGCTACCTCGGCTACCGCACCGGCCCGTACCGCTGGCCGGTCAAGGCGCTGCTGCTCGGCTTCTACCGGATGCTCGCCGAGGAGAGCTACCGGCAGGCCGCCCTGGTCACCCCCGGCAACCGGTACAACCGGCGCTGGGAGGAGCGCGGCGGCACCCCGTCCACGCACATCCGCACCGTCTACAACGGGGTGGATCCGGCCGCCTTCCCGCCGGCCGGGCCGGAGCCCGAGACGCCGACCCTCAGCTGGGCCGGCCGGGTCGACCCGATCAAGGACCTGGAGACGCTGATCCGGGCCTTCGCCATCGTCCAGCGTGAGATCCCCGAGGCGCGGCTGCGGCTCTTCGGGGGCACCCCCAAGGGCGGCGAGGCGTACCGGGACGGCTGCATAGCCCTGGCCGCCGAGCTCGGCGTGGCCGACTCGGTGGCCTTCGAAGGCCGCGTCGCCGACATCACCGACGCGTACGCGGCGGGCAACGTGGTGATGCTCTCCAGCATCAGCGAGGGCTTCCCGTTCACCCTGATCGAGGCCATGTCCTGCGGCCGCGCGACCGTCTCCACCGACGTCGGCGGCGTGCGCGAGGCCGTCGGCGACACCGGACTGGTCGTCCCGCCGCGCGAACCCGAGCCGATGGCGGCCGCCGCGATCGAGCTGCTGCGCGACCCCGCGCGGCGCGCCCGGCTCGGCGAGGGCGCCCGGCTGCGGGTCATCGAGCAGTTCACACTCCGGCAGAACATCGACGGCTTCCGGAGCATCTACACCGAACTCCTGGGCACCTCCCGCTGGATGCCCGGCGGCGTGGTGGCCGTCGCCGACGAGGTCCCCAGCCCGGACTGGGACCAGCAGCTGGCCACCGCCCGGCCCGAGCCCAGCGAGGTGGGCGCGTGAACGAGCGAAGCGAGCGAACCATCAGCAGGTGCGCGTTCCACGAAGCGGCCGCCGAGCCCAGCGAGGTGGGCGCGTGAGCGGTCCCATTCGCCTCGTCCCGGACGAGGGCGGCGCCGAGCCGACGATGCAGCTGCGCACCCTGCCGCTGAAGCGCCGCCGCCCCGCCCCGGCCGCCGAGCCCGACCCCGCCGAGCAGCTCGGTCTCTCCGACGACCCGCTGGACGAGCTCGCCGAGCGCCTGCGCGACGTCTGCGCCGACGCCGTCCACCCGTACGAGATCGCGGCCTTCCTGGAGTCCGACGGCCTCTCCGACGAGCAGGCCGCCCTGCTGTACGGCCGCCCCGACGCGTTCACCGTCGCCGAGGAGCTGTTCGAGAAGGTCGAGCGCCGCTACCCCGGCCCGAGCTCCGAGTTCGCCAACCCCTGGCGGGCCGACCCCTGGCGCTGCGTGGTGCGCGGGCTGGTGTTCGCCCTGCCCGGCCTCGGCTACCTGCTCGGCGCCAACCTGTTCGCGACCACCCGGATGCGCTTCGGCCTGCCCTCGGGCATGCTCGCGCTGTCCATCGCCACGCTGGTCAGCTGGGGCTTCAACCAGGCCCTGGCGCACCGCGCGTACCGCTGGCTGAGCCGGCTGCGCCGCCGGGACGCGGCGATCTGCCTGGCCGTAGGCGCCCCGCTCGGCGCACTGGTGGCCTCCGCCTCCGCGTACGTGGTGGGCGGGCCGATCGGCGCGCTGTGGTTCGCCGCGGGGCAGTCCTGCTACCTGGCCGCGGCCACCGCGCTGCTGGTGCTCGGGCGGGAGAAGTTCCTGCTGCTGGCGCTGGCCCCGGCCTCGGTCGGCGCGGGCGTGGTGCTCGCGGTCGACGTCCCGCAGGCGGTCCGTACGGTGGTGCTGCTCGCCTCGGTGGCGCTGGCGGTCGGCCTGGCCGTCCGGGAGCTGCTGGTCGCGGCCCGCGGCGGCGAACGGGACGGCGTGGAGCTGAAGCTGCCGATCCGCCAGGAGGTCCCGCACCTGCTGTTCGGGCTGGCCTGCGGCGCGCTCACGCTGATCGCCGGCCTCGGCGAGACCGTCCACCAGGCCGTGCACGCCGCCTCGCACGCGGTGCACACCCCGGTCCACGGCGCGCACACCCCGACCGCCCCGACCGCGCCGACCGGCCCGGCCATGATCGCGCTGACGCTCAGTCTCGGTCTGGCCGAGTGGCTGCTGTTCCGCTACCGGGCGATGGCCGTGGCCGCACTGCGCTCCAGCCACACCACCGGGCAGTTCACCCGCCGCACCGGCGGGATCCTGCTCGGCTGCCTGTTCATCTACCTCACCACCGTGGCCGCGCTGGACGCCGCCGCGACCGTGCTGTGGCCGGGCGCCCCGTCGCTCGGTGTGCCGCAGCTGGCCGCGATGCTGCTCCTGGGCGGCTCGCTCTGGCTGGCGCTGCTGCTGAACGCCTTCGGGTTCAGCTGGAGCACCGCCCTCATCTGTCTGGCCGCCGCAGTCGCCGAGAGCGTCGGGCTGCTGACCGGTGCGGACCCGATCGTCCTGCAGCTGATCGGCTGCGGGGCGGCCTCACTCGTCCTCACCGCAACCGCCGGGCCCGCGCTCGGCCGCACCACCCAACACCGCTGAGAATCCGCCTCTCCAGAGGCACCACCGGCCGGTCGTGACCACGCGTCCGGCTACCCCCGAGATCGAGAAAGCGAATCCGCATGAGCAGCGTCGCGGTTACCGGAGCCGAGGGCTTCATCGGCTCCCACCTGGTCGAGACCCTGGTCGCCGACGGGCACCACGTCCGCGCGATGGTCCAGTACAACTCCTTCTCCTCCTTCGGCTGGCTGGAGACCCTGTCGCCGGAGGTGCTGGACTCGGTCGAGATCGTCCTCGGCGACGTCCGGGACCCGGGCTCGGTCAACGGCCTGGTCAAGGGCACCGAGGCGGTCTACCACCTGGCCGCCCTGATCGCGATCCCGTACTCCTACCGCGCTCCCCACTCGTACGTGGACACCAACGTCACCGGCACCCTGAACGTGCTGGAGGCAGTGCGCCACCTGGAGATCCCGCGCCTGGTGCACACCTCCACCAGCGAGACGTACGGCACCGCGCAGACCGTGCCGATCACCGAGGACCACCCGATCAACACCCAGTCCCCGTACGCCGCCTCGAAGGCCGGCGGGGACCGGCTGGCCGACAGCTACCACGCCAGCTTCGAGACCCCGGTCGTCACCCTGCGCCCGTTCAACACCTTCGGCCCGCGCCAGTCGATGCGCGCCGTCATCCCGACCGTGATCGCCCAGGTCGCGGCCGGCCAGACCGAGATCACCCTCGGCGACCTGCGCCCGACCCGCGACTTCACGTTCGTCAAGGACACCGCCAACGCCTTCCGCACGGTGGGCACCGCGGCCGCCGAGAGCGTGGTCGGCCGGACCTTCAACGCCGGCACCGGCGGCGAGATCTCGGTCGGCGACCTCGTCACCCTGGTCGGCAAGCTGATGGGCGTGGACCTGGTGGTGAAGGAGGACGAGCAGCGCATCCGTCCGACCAACTCCGAGGTCATGCGCCTGGTCGCGGACGCCACCCGGCTGCGCGAGGCCACCGGCTGGGCCCCGCGGTTCAGCCTGGAGCAGGGCCTGGAGCAGACCATCGAGTTCTTCCGCGACCCGGCCAACCTGGCCCGCTACAAGACCGACATCTACAACGTCTGACCGCCGTACCGATCATGCCCGTCCTGGTAACCAAGGTTCGCGTCCTGCACATCCTTTCCGTGGGGGAAACACCATGCATGCAGTGATCCTGGCCGGCGGTAAGGGCGTCCGTCTCCGCCCGTACACCACCGCGCTCCCCAAGCCGCTCGTCCCGATCGGCGACCAGCACGCGATCCTGGAGATCGTGATGCGCCAGCTCGCCGCCGCGGGCTTCAAGACCGTCACCCTGGCCATCGGCCACCTCGGCCACATCATCCGCGCCTACGTCGGCAACGGCTCGCAGTGGGGCCTGCGGGTCGGCTACGCCGTCGAGGACAGCCCGCTCGGCACCATGGGCCCGCTGCTCACGATGCAGGACCGCCTGCCGGAGCACTTCCTGGTGATGAACGGCGACATCCTCACCGACCTGGACTTCTCCGGGGTGCTCAAGCACCACGAGCAGTCCGGCGCCCCGCTGACCATCGCCACCTACGCCCGTCAGGTGAAGATCGACTTCGGCGTGCTGACCACCGACTCCGGCACCATCACCGGCTTCCAGGAGAAGCCCAGCATCGACTACCGGGTCTCGATGGGCGTGTACGGCGTCTCCCGCGCCGCGCTCGCCAAGTACACCCCGGGCCTGCCGCTGGGCTTCGACGAGCTGGTGCTCGACCTGCTGGCCGCCGACACCCCGCCGGCCGCCTACGACTTCGGCGGCTACTGGCTGGACATCGGCCGCCCCGACGACTACGACCGGGCGAACGCCGAGTTCACCTCGATCCGCCCGGTCCTGATGCCGTTCGAGTCGGCCGCCACGATGCCGGGCCTCGCGGAGCTGCCGGTGCCGGCCGCCCGCACCGCCCCGGACGACGCGACCGACGAGCCCGTCACCGCGGGCGCCGAGACCGACGGACGGGCCGCGTGAGAATCCTGCTCCTCGGCGGCGACGGCTTCCTGGGCCGTCACGCCGTCACCGTCCTGCGGACTCTGCCCGGGGCCACCCTGCTGTCCGCGGGCCGGCGGCCCACCCACGACCTCCGGCTGGACCTGGGCACCGCCCAGGCCGGCCCGCTCGGCGAGGAGCTGGCCGCGCTGGCTCCCGACGTGGTGATCAACCTCGCGGGGGCGGTGGCCGGCAGCGCGGTCAAGCTCGCCGAGGTGAACGCCCGCGGCCCGGCGGTGCTCTGCGAGGCACTCGCCCTGGGTGCCCCGAAGGCCCGTCTGGTGCACATCGGTTCGGCCGGCGAGTACGGCGTCTGCGACGAGGGCGAGTCGCTCTCCGAGCAGTCCGACGCCCGCCCGGTCGGCGTGTACGGCGCGACCAAGCTGGCCGGCTCCCTCGCGGTGGCCGGTTCGCCGCTGGACGCGGTGGTGCTGCGGGTGTTCAACCCGGTCGGTCCGGGCGCCCCGGCGGGCTCGCTGCCCGGCCGGCTGGCGGCCGAGCTGCGCCGGGTGGCGCCCGAGGGCGCCGACGCCGTGGTCACGGTCGGGGACCTCTCCGCCTACCGGGACTTCGTGGACGCCCGGGACATCGCCAGGGCGATCGGCCTGGCCGTCACCGCCGACGGCCCGCTCCCCCGGGTGCTCAACCTGGCGACCGGTCGGGCCCAGCGGGTCCGGGCGGTCGCCGAGGGCCTGGTCGCGGCGTCCGGCTTCACCGGCCGGATCGACGAGAGCGGAGCGGGCTCCGAGCGCTCGACCGCGGTCTCCTGGCAGCAGGCCGACGTGTCGGCCGCCGCCCGGGCCCTCGGCTGGCACCCGGAGACCGAGCTCGCCGACACTCTGCGCGACCTGTGGCTCAGCACCGCCGAGCCCGCCCCGACCCCGGTGGTCGCATGACCGCCGGGACCACCCCCGACGGCCGCCTGCTGGTGCCGCTGTACGTCCACCCCGCGGTGGACCCGGCGGCCTGGCGGGCGGTCGCCGCCGCCGACCCCACCCGGATCGCCGCCGTGGTGCTCAACCTCGCGGACGGCCCGGGCGAGGTACCGGACCACGTCTTCGCCGAGGCCGCCGACGAACTCCGGGCGGCCGGCCTGCCGTTGGTCGGGTACGCCGACACCGATTACGGCCGCCGGCCCCACGCGGCCGTGGTCGCCGACATCTTGACGTACCGTCAGCGACACGACATCACGGGCGTCTACCTCGACCAAGTCGCCACCCATCCCGGCGCGTTGGCGCACTACCGACGCCTCGCGACGGCGGCCCGGGCGGCCGGCTGCGGCACCGTGGTGTTCGGCCACGGCGAGCACCCGGACCCTGGGTACGCCGAAGTCGGCCTGGCCGACCTGCTGGTCACCTTCGAGGGCGACTGGGACACGTACCGCGCGATGACGCTGCCGCTGTGGACCGGCCGGCACGCGGCCTCCCGCTTCTGCCACCTGGTCTACGACGTCCCGGCCGAGTCCGCCGAGGACGCCTCCGCACTGATCGCCGCCCGACGGGCCGGCGTCGGCTGCGCCGTACCGGGTGCCGGGGAGAACCCCTGGCGCACCCTGCCGTACGGCCTGACCGCCGCTGAACTGACCTGACCCGATCCGGAGTTCGAGTACCGTGAACCGCCGTACCCGGCTGATGCCGGCCGCCCTGGCCCTCGCCACCGCCACCGCCCTGCTGGTCAGCTCGTGCAGCAGCTCCGGCTCGGAGGACGACGACTCGGCCGACGGCAACCAGAGCAACTCGCCCACGGCCACCGCGCCGAGCATCCCCGGCACCACCACGCCCACCGACCCGGGTACCGCCTCGGCCCCGGGCACCCCGAGCGGCACCACCGCCCCGGGCACCCCGCCGGGCACCCCTCCGTCCGGCACCACCGCCCCGCCGGCCGGCGCCCGCTGGCAGCCCACCCCGGGCCTGGCCTGGCAGTGGCAGCTCGGCGGCACGGTGGACCAGTCGGTGGACGTGCCGGTCTACGACATCGACGGCTTCGAGAACGACGCCTCGGTG
>NZ_JBHXEG010000088.1:0-35386 GCF_042724935.1 Kitasatospora sp. NPDC127060 | reverse complement strand
AGGTCGGCGTGCTCTGCCTGGCCCCCCGGGAGGGCCTCGGCGTCCAGAACGCCGAACTGCGCGAGAAGCACCTGCCCGCCATCAACCGCTTCCGCGAACACCCGCACGGATAGCCCCTCCCACGGAGGACGAGCGGCCCCGGCACGCGGCCCGGTAACGGGCGGCGGTGCGCCACACCTCCAGCAGCACCCCCTGGGCCACCTCCTCGGACTGCGCCGGGTCCCGCAGCACCCGGCGCACCGAAACCTCTACCGACCCGCTCGCCTGCGGGCTCCGGAGGACAGCTGCGATCCCGGTGCCGGTGTTCCGGTCACCGGAACACCGGCACCACCTGGTCGGTGGCGGTGCGGGCGGCGTGCGGGCACGGGGTTGTCGCGCAGGCGCGGGTTCTGGGTGAACAGGGCGATCGAGACGATCACGGGCGGGGCCTCGCAGGTGGTGCGGTCGGGGTGTTCGGGTACCGGCGCGGTGGCAGGGGGATGAAGCCGCTGGTTCGGGCGGCGTAATCGGCCCAGCCTGGCCGTTGCGCGCCGAGCCGGCGTTCGAGCATCGGCTTGCCGCTGCCGAAGGCGAGCAGGTAGGTCATCAGCAGCGGGCTGAGGACGAAGGCCCAGCCGACGGGGGCGTCGGCGGCGAGCAGGAACAGGCCCCACCAGACGCAGGCGTCGCCGAAATAGTTGGGGTGGCGGGTGTAGCGCCACAGGCCGCGATCCATGATCCGGCCCCGGTTGGAGGTGTCGGCCCTGAAGCGGGCGAGCTGCCAGTCGCCAACCGATTCGAAGAACAGTCCTACCGTCCACAGCGCGGTGCCCGCCCAGGCGAGCGCACCGGGCGGGAACGGCACGTACTGGGCGGCCTGGACGGGCAGGGAGACGAACCAGACGAGGGCGGCCTGGAGAAGGTAGACCATTCTCAGGGCGTACCGGGTGCGGGCGGGGCCTTCGGGGGAGCGGGAGAGCATCCGGGCGTAGCGGGGGTCTTCGGGCGCACCGCGGGAGCGCCACCAGATGTGCCCGGACAGGCGAAGGCCCCAGACGGTGACGAGGACGGTGGCCAGCAGCCGGCGCCCGGAGTCGCCGTGGCCGTCGGACATGATGTAGCCGCTCAGTGCCACGGCGGTGAACGCGAGTCCCCAGGCGATGTCGACGCCGCGGTGGCGTCCGGCGAGCACTCCCGCCGCGAACGCGGCGAGAAGGACGGCGAGGGAGACCGCGGCAGTGACGGCGAGGTTGAGGGCGAAGGCCGTGGCGTTCACGGCAGGTCCTCGTACCAGTCGGCCGGCCGAACGGTGGACGACTGACCGCCGGGACGGCGGGCGAGGATCTGGTCCACGCCCATCCGCCCCTCGGCGAACGCCAACGAGCTGCCGGCCGTGTAGAGCTCCCACAGCCGTACGGTGGGACGCCCGACCAGGCGGAGGAACTCGGCCCGGCGGTCGCGCAGGGTGTCGTGCCAGGCGTCGATGGTGCGGGCGTAGTGCTCGCGCATCGCTTCCACGTGCACGACTTCCAGGCCGGCGTCCTCGATGAGGCCGGTGGTCTGCCCGACAGGGCGCATGTGCATGTCGGGGGCGATGTAGGTCTCGATGAACGCCCCGCCGCCCGGTGCGGTGGAGCCGCGTGACATCTGCTGGACGAGCAGGCGCCCACCCGGGCGCAGGAGGGCGTGCAGCCGGTCGGCGAAGGCCGGGTACTGGTCCTTGCCGACGTGCTCGCCCATCTCGACGCAGCTGATCGCGTCGTAGGCGGCGGGCTCGATGTCCCGGTAGTCGCGCAGCTGGACGTCGACCAGGTCCGCCACCCCGGCCCGGGCGATGCTGTCGCTCGCCCAGCGGTGCTGGCGTTCGGAGAGGGTGACGGCGGTGACGCGGGCCCCGAATCGACGAGCGGCGTGCCGTGCGAGCGCGCCCCAGCCGCAGCCGACGTCGAGGAGGCGGGACCCGGGTTCGAGGGCGAGCTTGCGGCAGATGAGGTCGAACTTGGCGTCCTGGGCGGACTGGAGATCCTGCTGGTCGCGGGTGTAGTAAGCACACGAGTAGGCCATGGCCGGGCCCAGGAGGAGAGCGTAGAAGTCGTTGGACAGGTCGTAGTGGTGGCTGATCACGGCGCGGTCGCGGTCGCGGCTGTGCAGCGCTCCGCCGACCACCGCGCGTCCGGCCGGTCGGGCCGGCGGCACGCCGAGTGCGCCGAGCCGGGCCGCCGTGGCCAGCAGGGCGGGCCAGGCCCTCGGCGCGGGTACGACGGGGCGCCGCCCAGCCATGGCCCTGCGGACCTGCGTCAGCCCGGACTTGAGGTCGCCCTCGACGTCGAGTTCACCGAACGCGTAGGCCTCGGCCAGACCGAGCTCACCGGGCTGCCACAGCAGCCGGCGCACCGCCCTGGGATGGCGCAGCACTACGACGGGGGCGTCCTCGGGGCCGGTGGCGGAGCCGTCCCAGGCTTTGAGACGGAACGGCAGGGGGCCGGGCAGCAGCTTGCCGAGGGCCGTGTCGATCAGGGCCGCCGCTTTCATGGCGTCACCTCGTCGCGGGTGAGAAGGATCTGGTGGACGTCGAGGTAGCCGGTGCGGAATCCGGCCTCGGAGTAGGCGAGGTACAGCTCCCACATGCGCTGGAAGACGTCGTCGAAGCCGAGGGAGGCGATCTGCGGAGAACGTTCGGTGAAGCGTTCGCGCCACAGGCGCAGGGTCTCGGCGTAGTGCGGCCCGAAGGCGTCGGCGCGAATGAGCCGCAGGCGGGTGTGGCGTGCGGCAGTCTCCTCCATGGCCCGCACGGAGGGGATGAGGCCGCCGGGGAAGATGTACTTGAGGATCCAGGTGTAGGTGCGACTGCTGGCGATCATCCGATCGTGCGGCATGGTGATCGCCTGGAGGGCGGCGCGTCCGCCGGGCGCCAGGACCCGGTCGAGCGTGCGGAAGTAGTCGGGCCAGAAGGGCCGTCCGACGGCTTCGATCATCTCGACGCTGACCACGGCGTCGTACAGGCCTTCGGCGGCGCGGTAGTCGCAGAGCCGGACCTCGGCCCGGTCCGAATGCCCGGCGTCGGCGATGCGGCGCCGGGCGAGGACGAGCTGCTCCTCGGAGAGGGTGAGGCTGACGACGTGGGCGCCGCGTGCGGCGGCTCGCAGGGCGAGTTCGCCCCAGCCGGTGCCGATCTCCAGGAGGCGCGTGCCGGGGCCGACGGCGGCCAGGTCGAGCAGCCGGTCGATCTTGCGGTGCTGGGCGGCGGGCAGACCGTCCCAGGTCGCGAGCGGCGCCCGGCCGGGGCCGGTCGGGAAGAGCGCCGAGGAGTAGGTCATCGTCGGGTCGAGGAAGAGCGCGAACAGGTCGTTCGACAGGTCGTAGTGCCGGTGGATGTTGCGCCTCGCGTTGGCCGCGGTGGACAGTTCCTCGTCGGGCGGCCGCTGGACGTAGAGGCGGCGAAGCCACTGGGCGCCGGTCGGTACGAGGGTCTCGGGGGCGGTCGCGAGCTCGGTGAGCAGCGCGACGAGGTCGGGGCTGTTCCAGTCACCGGCCTGGTAGGCCTCGCCGAATCCGATCAGGCCGCTCTCGCCGACCCGGTGGAAGAAGGCCTGCGGGCGGTGCAGGCGAAGCACCGGCGCCCCGGACGGCGCGGGCAGCAGATCGCGGCCGCCGGGAAGTTCGACGCGCAGGCCGCGACGCGAGGCGACCCTGCGCAACAGGCGTTCGGCGACGGCCGCGCGCAGCGGTACGCCCGGTACCCGGGCGACGTCCGGCCAGCGGGCCGGGTCGACGACGGGTGTCGGCGTCGCTGCCGGGGGAACCGTGGTCGTCATGGGGCGGGCACCTCTTCGGTAGGAGCGGGCTTGTCGGCGGCTCGGGACGGGCTGTGGACCGGGCGGGGGTGGACGGGCAGTCCGCTGAACCACAGGCGGATGCCCTGGTAGCGGATGTGCAGGCTGACGGCCCAGGTGGCGAAAGGGTGCCGGAGCGCCGCCCGCAGCAGGACGGCGGGCCCGGCCTGCCGGGCGGTGCCGTGGACGGTGGCCGTGAAGGCGCGACCGCCCTTGCGGTGCAAGTGGACGGTTAGTCGCAGCCGCTTCCCAGGCTCGGGCAGCACCATCGTGTAGCGGCCGTCGACGGGGAAGAACGGCGAGACGTAGAACTCCTTGGCGCTCTCGGCGCGGCCTTCGGGATCGGGCGGCAGCAGGTAGCGGTGCCGGCCGCCGTAGGTGTTGTGGACCTCGGCGACCGTGCACAGCGGACGGCCCGCCTCGTCGCGGCACCAGTAGACGGTCAGTGGGTTGAACACGTGCCCGAGCGAGCGGGCCTGGGTCAGCATCAGGACCCGGCCGTCTCCGAGACGCACTCCGTGGCCGGTGAGATAGCGTTCCAGGTCCTGGCGCAGTGTCAGCGGATCGCCGCCCGTGTCCAGGGAGTGGTCGCGGGGCAGGAACCGGGCCAGCAGCCGAAGAATCCGTGGTACCGCGGGGAGGTGGTCCAGGTCCACCAGCCACAGGTACCCGCGGTGGCGGAACGACCGAAGCCTGGGTGTCGTGCGCACGTGCGTGGTGACGGTGTCGTAGAGGAGCGCGCCCCACGGTCCGGGCAGTGCGGTCACGGCGCGCTCACCCCCAGCAGGGCGCGGGCCGCCTCGACGCCGGAGCGGCAGCCGTCCTCGTGGAAGCCCCAGCCGTGGTACGCGCCGGCGAACACGGTCCGGGTGGTGGTGAGTTCGGGCAGCCGACGCTGGGCAGCGACCGAACGCGCGGTGTACACGGGGTGGTCGTACACGGTGCGGGAGACCACCAGGTGGTCGGGGACCGGCTGCTGCCGGTCCTCGTTGAGGGTGACCACGTAGTCCTCGGCGGTGTCCAGGCGCAGCAGCCGGTTGAGGTGGTAGTTGACCCGCACCCGGTCGGAGGGGGCGGTGCAGTGCGGCATCCGGTAGTTCCACGACCCGCGCGCTCCCCGGGCGGAGGGCAGGACCGTCGGGTCACGGTGCAGCACAGTGGGGTTGCGCGAGTAGGTGAAGGCGCCGAGGACCTCGCGCTCGGCGTCGGTCGGGTCGGTGAGCAGGCGCAGAGCCTGGTCGGCGTGAGTGGCGATCACGACGGCGTCGGCCTCGGTGCGGCGTCCGTCCTCGGAGACCACGGTGACGCCGGCAGGGTGCCGGTCGACCGCGCGGACCGGAGTGGACCGGTGGACGGCGGTGAGCCGCTCGGCGATCTTGTCGACGTAGGTACGAGAGCCGCCGACGACGGTCCGCCAGGTCGGCGATCCGGTCACCGAGAGCATGCCGTGGTTGTCGAGGAACGCGAACAGGTAGCGGGCCGGGTAGTCACCCGCCAGGTCGGGGGCGCAGGACCACACGGCGGAGACCACCGGGGTCATGAAGTGGTTCACGAAGTACGGCGAGAAGCCCTCTGCGGCGAGGAAGTCGCGCAGGCTCGGGTCACCCGCCCCCGGGTCGGCGAGCAGACGGCGCGCGAGCCGGTGGAAGCGCGGGACCTCGGCGAGCATGCGTAGGTACCGTCCGCGGACAAGGACGTCGGGCGCGGCGAGCAGGCCGACCGGTCCTCTTGCGCCCGCGTACTCCAGGCCGCAGCCGTCGCAACGCACGGACATGCTCATCTCGCTGTCCCGGGTTCGGACGCCGAGCTCCGAGAAGAGCCGTACCAGGTGCGGGTAGGTCCGCTCGTTGTGAACCAGGAACCCCGTGTCCAGCGCCAGTGCCTGCCCGTCCCCGGCAGTGGTGTCCTGGGTGTGGGCGTGGCCGCCGAGCCGCCCGTCGGCTTCGAACAAGTCGACCTCGACCCCGGCGCGGGAGAGCTCGTAGGCCGCCGTGAGCCCGGCAACGCCTGCTCCCACCACCGCGACCGTGCGCGGACGCGGCGCGCCGCCCGCATCGGCTGTGGCCCGTACTGTGGAAATGCTGTCGAACGTGGTCACGAGAGCCCCTCCCGACAGGACCCGAAGCGGCCCGCACTGTTGTTGCACCAGGTATTCGGAACCGAGTCCTGCTCGGATTGGCCCGGATTCGCTTCCTGGGAGAAGCGGAGGATCAGCAGACGGCGTACGCCGGGAGCCGTTGCAGTGTCTGCGGTCCGCGACGTCGCTGTGCCCCGAGCCGTACGGCAAACCCGGGCGGCGCACCAGCGTCCATGAAGGCGTTCCCGTAGCGGTCATGGGGCGGACAGCAGCCATCGCGGCCAACGACGCGCCGGTCCGGGCCGCGATGGCGGGTGTCAGGCCATGACGGCCCGTTCGAGGAGGTCGACGGCGCCGGCAAGAGTGGCAGGATGGGCGGCGCCCGCCGGAAGCTGGTGCCGGGCCCACCCGGGACCGGCAGCCACCACCACGGCCCTGCTCCGGGAGCCGCGCGGACCCCACGTGCTGTCGCCGATCCGGCGCACCAGCTCGCGGTCCGCGGTGTGCTGGTCCTGGGACCAGATCATCACAGCCCCCGGGCCGATCCGGTCGACGGCGTCCATGAGGGCCCTGGCCGGGACGGCCGCCCCCAGCATCCGGAAAGGCACCGAGCGCTCCGCCAGCGCCGCAGCCGTGGCCTCCAGCGGAAGGGTGTGCAGATCCAAGGGCGTGGCGGTCAGGAGGACCGGGCTCACCTGACGAGCGGTGAACGCACCGACAGCCACGCCCCTCAGAGCGCTGGAGACGTGCCAGGACAGCAGATGCTCGACCTCGACGTACTGCTCGCCGTCCGCTGCCCACTTGCGGCCGGCAGCACGCAGCGCAGGCATCATCACCTCGGTCCACGCGTCGATCACTCCGAGCGAGTCGACCGCTTCCCGCAGAATCCTGGTGACCTCCGCCGCGTCCAGCCGTACCGCAGCCCGCGCCAGACCCCGGCATTCCGGGCGCACCGTTCCGACCTGCAGGGCCCGGCCACCGCCTGGGCCGTAGCCGGAGCGTGCGTTCCCCCTGGAGCTCGTCTGCGGCCCGGGTCGGGCAGCCTGCGGGCGGTCCCGGGTGACGTCCCGCCCGGCCAGGGCGGCGTGCGCGGCCTCCCCCGGAGGTACTCCGCGTGCCGTCAGGCGGCACATCGCCTCCAGGACGGCGATGTCCTCAGGACTCCAGCGGCGATGGTGTCCGGCTTCCCGGCTGGCGGGGCCGATGCCGTACCGGCGCTCCCAGGATCGGATCGTGGTGGGGGACACGCCCAGTCGTCGGGCCACACTGCCGGTCGAAAGCCCCACGTTCTCCATCGGGTCGCGTTCCGAGGCCCGCTCACCAGGTCGTGCCCCGCCAAGCGATCCGGTCCCGGGGCGGGTCGATGGGCTCACCGTCCTGCGATCCTTCCCACCGCGGACCCCACGCAGCACACCACCGTGGCGGCGATCACCAGCGAGGGGGCCCAGCCTGGCCATACCGTGTGCAGCTCGACCGGACGGCCGCGGGCGGACCGGACCGCCGGAGGTCCCGGGTAGTCCCACACCGACTCCACCGCGGGACCTGTCGCCGTCATCGCTTCACCCGCGCCACGCTGCCGTACGCGGGCCAGCGGCCAGGAGGAACGTCCCTCGGCTGACCACGGTCACCGTCAGGGTCGAAGGCGGCCCTCAGCCGGGTGAGGCCGTCGCGGATCCGCGTCTTGACGGTACCCAACGGCACTCCGATCCGCTGCGCGATCTCCCGGTGCGAGTACCCGCCGTAGTAGGACAGGACCACCGCCTCGCGTTGCACCGAACTGAGCTCCGCCAGAACAGACCTGACGCGCAGCCGGCCCAGCGAGCGAACAGCCTCCTCCTCCGGCGAATCCCGCCACACGGGCTCCCTGGCCACGACAGCCTGTTCACGCAGGGTGGCGGCCCTGATGGAGCGCACACGGTCCACCGCACGATGGTGGGCGATCGTCAGCACCCACGTCGTCACCGAACCCCGCTCAGGCCGGTACGCCGCCGCCGTGCGCCAGACCTCCAACAGGACCTCCTGAGTGACCTCCTCGGCATGAGCCGGACTGCCCAGAATCCGAAGGGCTACCCCGTAAACAGGTGCGGCGACCATGCGGTACAGCGCTTCGAACGCACGCTCGTCACCGCGCGCCGAAAGCTCAAGAAGACGACGCGGCTCCGTAGCCAGGGGCCCTTGCCGGCCGCTGCACAGCACATCGGGGCGAGTTTGCATGGGCGGTTTCACACGGCCAGAGTCCGGCGATTGTGCGTGCTCGGCCAAGTTGAACCGTTTGTGCAGCGTTTTGTGAACCTGAGACCAAAATCGCTGCGGCAACGCTGCGACTCTTCCCGTCGGCTGCTCCGGCCGATTCTGCAGACGAGGCCGCGCGGTGCGTGGCCCTCCGGATCGTCGAGCGATGGAGCGGACCATGAAACTGCACGACGAACTGCCGGTCGACCACCGGCTTTCGCAGGTCTACCGTGTCGGGGCCGGACTCTGCGGCGCGGCCCTGGCCGTGTTCGGCTTCCTCGGATTCGCGGACGGCCTGCCCTTCTTCAGTACCTCGGGGGAGAAGATCGCCGGCCTGTCCAGCAACGGCCTGCTCAGCCTCGTGTCGGTGGTCACGGCCGTCGTCCTGGTCGGCGGAGCGGTGATCGGCGGAAACGCCGCTTCCACGATCAACATCACCGTGGGCACGCTGTTCGTCCTCAGCGGTTTCGTGAACCTGGCGGTGCTGGACTCGTCGGCCAACATCCTGGCCTTCCGGATCCAGAACGTGCTGTTCAGCTTCGTGACGGGACTGGTGATCGCCACCTTCGGCATGTACGGGCGGGTGAGCGGAAAGCTGCCGCTCGACAACCCCTACTGGCGCCACCGGCACCCCCGGTCGACCACTGGCAACGGCCCTGAACGGGTTTCCGGCGAGGTGGCGCGACCCGGCCTCCCCGGGCGTCCGGTGTGAGCGGCCCGCGCCCGGTGGCGCGAGTACGTCTGGCAGCTGTACTGGCACCTCGGCGAGGAGTACCGCGACGCCAACCGTCTCGGCCACCACGAACCGCTGCCCGCCTGGTTCCGCGACCTGGACGCCGACGCCGTCACCGCCCGCTGCCCGGCCCGCGTCCTCGCGGAGGTCCGCGACCACGGCTGGGTGCACCACATCCCCCGGCTGATGGTGCTCGGCAACTGGGCCCTCCAGCACGGCTGGGACCCGCGCGAACTCACCGACTGGTTCCACCGCTGCTTCGTGGACGGCTACGACTGGGTGATGACCGCCAACGTCGTCGGCATGTCCCAGTTCGCCGACGGCGGCCGCGCCCATCCCGGGCCCCGACCCGCGCCGGGGCCCCGAGCGCCCGTCCGGCTGGACCGCCGGGACGGTGCCACGGCGCCGCGGTCGCCCGGGTCAGGCGGGGCGCAGGAAGACCTCGTCGGTGTAGCACCAGGCCCAGTCCTCGCCGGGTTCGAGGGACCGGGCGATGTGGTGCCCGGCGGTGGTGCGGGCGTGGTGGTGGGCGTGCTGCCCGGGCGAGCTGTCGCAGCAGCCGACGTGCCCGCAGCTCAGACAAGCCCGCAGGTGCACCCAGGCCCGGCCGGTCCGCAGGCACTCCTCGCAGCCCGCGCCCGGGTCGGCGGGAGCCTCCCGGAGGTCGTCCAGATGGCCGCAGGTCCGCTGAACGACCAGGCCCGGATCGACCGCGACCCGCCAGGCCCGCTGTCCGTTCACGCCGACCGGGTTTCCGGCCCGGCCAGATCGGCCAGCACCTCCCGGGCCGCCCGGGCGCCCGAGGCGAGCGCCCCCTGAACCGAGCCGGTGGCCCGGTGGTCCCCGCACACGTAGCGCCCCGGCGCGAACCGGGTGCTGCGGCTGAGCAGGAGCGGCGCCGGACCGGCCGGCAGCGCCTCGGCGATCCGGTACTCCGCCAGCTGCTCCCAGGCGGAGGTGTCCGCCCCGTACAGTGCTCCGGCCCGGACCCGGGCCGCCCGCTCGTCCGCGTCCGTTCCCAGGACCGAGGTCGACACCAGTGCCCGCCCGTCCGGTGAACAGCCGGGGACGACCTCCGACAGCACCACCGTGTTCAGCACCTGCCGGCCCCCGTCCACGACGAGGGTCGGCTCGCGTAGGGGGCTGGTCGGCGCCGTGTGGTAGAAGGTCGTGACCCCTCGGGCCGTCGGTACCCGCAGGCCCGGCAGCAGCCGGGCGGCCTGCGCCATCCCGGTCGCCACCACGACCGCACGGGCCCGCAGCGCCGCACCGTCCGCGAGCACCACGCGCTGCGCCGTCACCCGTTCCACCGGGGCGTTGCGGACCAGCCGGTCCTGCGGCAGCCGGGCCGCCAACTGGCGCGGCACCGCCCCGATGCCGTCCCGGGGCAGGCACAGGCTGCCGCGCAGCATGCTGCGCCACACCAGGTGGAACAGCCGGCTGGAGGTCTCCAGCTCCTCCTCGAGGAACACCCCGGCCAGGAACGGGCCGAGCACCTCGTGGACGGCGTTCGGCGACACCCCGGCCCGGCGCAGCGCGCCGGCGGTGTCGGTCTCCGGCAGGCGCTTGAGCACGGCGGCGGGCAGCACCGCGTCAGCGGCGCCCAGCAGTCCCAGCGCGGCCAGGTCGCGCAGTGGCAGCAGCCTGCCGGGCAGCAGGTCGCCGGCCTGGCCCGGGCGCCTGGTCGGATCGACCACCCGGCGCAAGCCCCGCGTGCCGGCCAGCAGGAATCCGGGGGTGAACGGGCGTAGCCCCAGCGCTCCGAAGTCCAGACGTCGCCTGACCTGCGGGTAGGCGGTGTTGAACACCTGGAAGCCGCGGTCGAGCCGGAAGCCCTGGACCACGTCGGTGCGCATCCGTCCGCCCACCTTCTCGGCGGCCTCCAGGACCAGGACGTCGCGTCCGGCCGCGGTCAGGTCCAGCGCGCAGGCCAGTCCGGCCAGGCCCGCGCCGACCACCACGATCTCCGCTGCTTCGTTCTTCGGCATCTCAGCTGCCGCCTTCCCGGCCTCCGCCGGTCCGCGCCCGGCGCGGGGGACCCGTGCGGCACGAGGCGAGGTAGGCGTCCGCCAGGGATGCGGCCATGGCGGCGATGCCGAACCGCCCGCGCACCGTCGCCGATCCGGCTGCCGCCATCGCGGCGAGCTCGGGTGCAGGAGTGCTGACGAGCGAGCGCAGGCCCTCGGCGAGCGCCTCCACGGATTCGGTGGCCAGGAGGCGTCCGTTGACGCCGTCGCGCAGGTAGTGGGAGGCGCCGCCGCGCCGGGGGGCGGCGACCGGAAGGCCGGCCTCCATGGCCTCGAGCACGGCGAGCCCGAACTCCTCCTTGGCACTGGGGCACACGTAGAGCGCGCCTCCCGGTCCTGTCCGTGCCAACGCATTTTCCAGGAGGCGGACATGCCGGTTGGGCAGAGCGGGCCACAGGGCCGCCCGCCGCATCGCGACCGGGTCCGACCGCAGCAGCTCGGTGACCCGTCCTCGCACCGTCGATTCGACGGCGGTCGGCTCCCTGAGCGACCCGCCGACGAGCAGCAGGGTCGAGCGGTGATGAAGGCGGGCGTGCATCCAGGCCCGCACGAACCCCTCCTGCTGTTTGACCGGGTGGAGCCGTCCCACGCACAGGAGCAGCGGCAGTTCACGGTCCGAGGTGTCCAGTCCGTCGGTGGTCGCACCGCCGGCGTACAGCCGGGAGAGCATCGCGCGCGCGGTCGCGCCATCGTGGGGGGCCGGGCGGAAGGGGGAGATGCCTTCGGGCTGGATGTGGATCGCGCGGCCCCGCAACTGCGGGAAGTGCGCGTGGAGTTCCTCGAGCCCCGGTCGGCCGGGCATGGCCACGAGCAGGTCGGCGCGGGCCACGAGCAGGTCGGCGACAAAGACCCGGTGCAGGTCCGCACGCAGCGCGCGGCCCGCGTCGCCGTTGTGGACCGGCTCGGTGCCAGCATGCCGTTCGTCCATGGTGCGGTGAGGGTCGGGGGTGACGGTGAACGCGAGCTTGGCGCCGTGGCGCAGCGTGGCCTGGGCGACGGCGAGGGACGCGTCGTCGGCGAACCTGACGTGGGCGAGGTCGGGTCGGGCTCCCGGGAGCTCGAAGACGCGGGAGGTCCACCAGGCCAGTGCGCTCCGATGGGCGGCGGCGGTCTCCGGCTCAAGCGTTCCCGGCGTGTCCACAGGGATCCGCACGAGCCAGTGCGCCGGACTCAACTCGCTCACCAGGGTTCGGTGTTGTGATTCGGTCGGATGGGTGGCGGTGAGGGTCAGGACTCGCGCGACGCGTGCGTCGGCTGTGAGGGCCTCGCCGAGTCCGGCCAGCAGCACGCTCATGCCGCCGCTGAGTCCGGCGCCCGGCTCGTCGAGGCGGCCCAGCAGCATCGACTGCGCGACCACCAGGGATCCCCGGAAGCGCTGAGCCAGGGCCTCGAACGCCGTCCTGAACCGTTGCCCGGCCGCGGATCCCGGGCGTGCCCGCTCGCAACAGGCCGCGAGCAGGAGCCGCTCGTAGGGGTCCTTCGCCGTTTCCGGACCCGGCAGCACCAGGTGACCGCCCGGTACTCCCGACAGGTAGCGCCACCGTGCGTGCAGGTGCGCCCGCGTGGCGGGTGTCAGCTTGACCACCTCTCGGGCCGAGAGCGGCCGCAGAACGTTCGCGTCGGCGATGTCCAGCAGGAACGCCGTCTCCGTCGGGCCGGGGGCGGCCAGCAGGCGCCGACGGATCTCCGCGGTCGCCGTCAGCCCCTCATCCAGGCCGGCACTGCGCTCCCACGCCTCGGCGAGTGCCGTCCGTTCCCACGCCGCCTGGTCCGGTGCAGCCCCGGCGGCCGCCAACAACCGTGTCGGGACGGCCCGTTCGCGCCGCGCCAACCGGCGAAGCCGTGCCGCTCGCCGATCGGAGCCCGACAGGACCGCATCAGGGTGGACGCACCGATCCCCGTACTCGGCCCGCGCGAGCCGACCGAGCAGGTTGCCGCCGGTCACGGCCCTGATGTCCTGGGTCCAGTAGTACCTGCGCCACGCCGCGAGACCCGTGGCGGCGCCCGCATCGGCGCCCGCCGGTTGCGGGGTTGTGGTCGGTGTGCTGCGCTGTGTCATCGGCCGTCCTCCCAAGCCGTCGGGTGGTCTCGACCTCCTGTTCGGAGACCGATGGCCGAGCGGATTGGATCCAGGACCCTCCCACCACACATGCCCGTACGCGCGCGGCAGGGACGCGATCGCGCGGCCGGCCGGATCCGCGGCTGTCTCGTGATCCCTGGCATCATCGAAGCCGCACGCGAACCCACGGCCCCCGACGGAGGACACCATGGCCCGCGTCGTCGTGATCAGCCCGCCCTTCCACTCCCACGCCCGCCCGCTCGCCGCCCTCGGCGCCGCGCTGGCCCGGCACGGCACCCGCGTCGACTTCGCTTGCACCGGCGCGTTCGCCGAACTCGCCGCCCGCAGTGGCCTCGGCTTCGCCGAACTCGCCGTCACCCGCAACGCCAACCACGGCATCGCCGAAACGACCCGCCAGGGCCGGGCCGAGGCGAGCCGCCTGCGCGAGTTCCTCGCCGCCACCCACCACGGACCGACCGAGACCCTCCTCACCCAGGCCCGCCACCGCGGCGACGACATGCTCCCCGACCCTGAGCGCGTCCTGAACGAGCTCGGCGCCCTCGACACCGCGGTGCGCCCCGACTGGTACCTCGTCGACCAGCTCGCCTACAGCGCCACCCTCGCCCTGCACTGCCTCGGCCTGCCCTACGCCACGTTCTGCCCCGGCCACCCCAGCTATCTGCCCGCCACTCCCGACGCCCACTTCGGCCTGCCGTACGCCTGGCCCGACACCCTGCGCCCGGACACCGCCGACCTCGGCCGGCTGCGCGCCGCGGTAGCGGCCAACGACGTGGCCTTCACCGCGACCTTCAAGGCGATCGCCCGCCGCCACGCCCCCGACCGCCCGGAACCCGGCCGTGCCTTCGCGCTCTGCTCACCGCACGCCGTCGTCTTCAACTACCCGCTTCTGCCCTGGCTGCCGCCCGCTCCGCCCGGGCCCAAGGCGATCTACGCGGGCCACCTGCTGCCGCACACCGGCACCGCCCCGCTGGACGGGCACTGGCGCAACGCGGTCACACGCCTGACGGCAGCGGGTCGCCCACTGACGCTCGTCGCCCTGGGCACGTTCCTGTCCGCCCGCCACGACGTCCTGGCCACCGCGACCGCCGGGATCCTCCGGCACACACCGGCCTCGGTGATCGTGGCCGCCGGCGACCACCTCGCCGAGCTCACGGCCCACCCGCTGCTGCGGGAGGCGCCGGCCGAGCGGCTGGAGGTCGCACCCGCCATCCCGCAGCAGGAACTGCTCCCGTACGCCGCCGCCATGGTCCACCACGGCGGCAACAACTCCTTCACGGAGTGCCTGCACGCCGGCGTGCCCGCTCTGGTACTGCCCTTCTCCAGCGACCAGTTCGCCATCGCGCACGACGCCGAACGCGCCGCCCTCGGCCGCTGCCTCGACCCCAACACGCTCACACCGGAATCCGCCGGCACCGCCGTCGCGGACCTGCTCGACGGACAGGCCCGCGGCACCGCAGAGCTCAGCGCCCGTGTGCGCCCGCGGGGCCCCGACCGGGTGGCGTCCTCCCTGCTGCGGTACATGCCCTCCCGCTTCTGAACACCGCGCCCCTACTGAACTCAGGAGGCCTGTCGAATCGCCGAGCCACTGAGGCTCCGACCCGGGTACGGACGACTTCCGTGCACGGTGCACACAAGTCCCCAGGGGCCGCTTCCGTCCGGCGGGCCGATGCACCAACGCTGCGACTGACGCCATCCGGACGCAACTCCCAGGCTGGACGAACAGGATCCTCTCAGCACAGACGCTTGGAGCAGTCATGAACATCGTCCGTCGGCTCCACGAAGCCGGAATCACCAGCGAACACGCCTACGCGGCGGCCTTCGGGTCTGTCGGCCTGTCCCTGATCAGCTGGCTCGCGTCCATGCAGGCCGAACAGGCCGGCGTAGAACGGGCGGACCGGTGGGGCATCTTCGTCGGCGAATGGGCACCCACCTTCTTCGGTCTCGGCCTCGCTCTCGCCGGGTACGAGAAGGACACCGCGGCTTCTGCCCCGGGCGCACGCGGCGGCTGGCTCGACCACCCGAGCGAGAACACAGGGTGACCCGACCTTGCAGGAAGCCGGCCCCGCAGCTGGGTCTGCGGGGCCGGTAGCACTGCACATCTGCTGCGCCCGGAGCGTCCAGTTGTCAGCGTGGCCCGCGAGGCCGCAGGGCTCGCGACAGCCGGACGCCGCTGTGCGCCCTGATGACCCGGGCGACTGCTGTCGTCCTCGCGGGTCGTCGACGATGCTGGGGACGGCGACGGTGACGATCGCGGAGTCCACGATGATCAGCGACACGCCGAGGCTGATCGCGACCAGGCCCCACCAGCGGCGACGGCTGGGGGACGGAGCGGTGCCCGCCGGGTTGTCGGGGGCCTTGCCGGTGGGGTCGTGAACACCTCCTCCGGTCGCGGCGGTGCTGGGGGCAGCGGGAGCGTCGGCCGGTTCCCCGGGGCGCGCCGGTCGGCGCGCCCCGGGCGGGGTCACGTGGAGTCGTGCCGGCCCCTCGGTCCGGAGGTTTCGGGGCGGCCGGGCCACCAGAAGTGGCGGCCGGTCAGCAGGACGAGCGCGGGAACGAGGACGGTGCGCACCAGGAGGGTGTCGAGGAGGACGCCGATGCCGACGATGACGCCGATCTGGGTGAGGGTGATCAGGGGCAGGACGCCCAGGACGGCGAACACGGCGGCGAGCAGGACGCCGGCGCTGGTGATGACTCCGCCGGTGGAGGCGAGGGCTCGCAGGACGGCGCGTCGGGTGTCGTGGCCGGCCACCGTGTCCTCGCGGGTGCGGGCGATGAGGAAGATGTTGTAGTCGACGCCGAGGGCGACCAGGAACAGGAAGGACAGCAGGGGGACGTTGGTGTCCAGGGCCGGGAAGTCGTAGACGGTGCGGAAGATCGTCCAGCTCGCGCCGAGGGCGGCGAAGTAGGAGGCGATCACGGTGGCGACCAGCAGCAGCGGGGCGACCAGCGCGCGGAGCAGGGCGATGAGCACGATCAGGACGATCGTGAGGACGAGGGGGACGACGAGGCGGGTGTCGTGGGTGTCGGCCCGGGCGGTGTCGTAGGCCTCGGCGGTGGTGCCGCCGACGAGGGCGTTGGAGCCGGGCACCCCGGCGACGCGTTCGCGGAGCAGGTCGATCGTGCGGTCGGAGGCGGCGGTGCCGGGGGCGGCGTCGAGGACGACGTCGGCGCGGCCCCACCCGTCGGTGTGCGCTCCCGGGGTGACGGAGGAGACGCCGGGGACCTGGCGGGCTGCTTCGACGACCTGGTCGCGGGTGGCGTTGCTGGAGAGGAGGGCCAGGGGGTCGACGGCGCCGGCGGGCTGGACGGCGGCGAGGGTGCGCTGTCCGAGGACGGATTCGGGGGTCTTGCGGAAGGAGTCGGCCTGGGCGAGACCGGTGGTGACGCCCAGCGCGCCGGACGCGAGGAGGAGCAGGACGCCGGCCCCCGCGAGGGCAATCCGGGCGGGGCGCTTGGCGACCGCTCGGCCGATGCGGGACCACAGGCCTCGGCGGTCGGCGGTGACGGGCTCGCCGACCTTGGGCACGAGCGGCCAGAACAGCCACCGGCCGGGTAGGACGAGGGCGGCGGGCAGGACGACCAGGCCGAACAGCATCGCGGTGAGGATGCCGACGGCGCCGGCGAAGCCGAGCCCGCGGTTGCCGGTGAGTTCGGCGGCGAGGAGGGTCAGCAGGCTCAGGACGACGGTGGTCCCGCTGGCCAGGACGGCCGGGGCCGTGCCGCGCCAGGCGCGGGCCATGGCGGTGAACCGGTCCTCGGTGAGGTGGAGTTCGTCGCGGTAGCGGGAGACGAGCAGCAGGGCGTAGTCGGTACCGGCGCCGAAGACCAGGACGGACAGGATTCCGGCGGCGGACGCGTCGACCTGGACTCCGGCGTGCGGGGCGAGGGCGCCGACGAGGATTGCGGCCGTGCGGTCCCCGGCGCCGACGACCAGCAGCGGGAGGAGCCACAGGACGGGGCTGCGGTAGGTGATCAGCAGGAGTACGGCGACCACCGAGGCGGTGGCGATCAGCAGGTTGGTGTCCGCGCCGGCGAAGACCTTGCCGATGTCGGCCCGGAAAGCGGGCCCTCCGGTGACCTCGGCGTGCAGGGGCGTCGGCAGGTCCTGTCCGGCGACGCCGCGGATCCGGTCGACGGCGGCGGTGTTCTGCTTGTCGTCGGCGCCGGTGGGCAGGAGCACGGCGACGGTGGCGGCCCTGTCGTCGACGAGTTGGGGCGTAGCGGCGGCCGGTGCGAGGCCCAGGGCACCGAGTGGCGTTGCGCGTTGGGCGATCGCGGAGCGCTGGGCGGCCGTGAGGGGGGTGCCGTCGGTGTTGCTGTAGACCACGATCGCCGGGGCGGCGGCGCCGGACGGAAAGCTCTTGAGGATCTCGGCGACCTGGGCGGACTGGGACGAGGCGGGCAAGCCGGTCCCGGTCGCCTTCGTGGTGGTGGCGTCACGGGGCCCCAGCGCGAACGCTGCTGCGAGCCCGATCACGGTCAGGAGCAGGACGGCCCAGGCGGTGGCCCGCGGTCTCCGGAGGGAGCCGTCGGTGGAGGACCCGTGGTCGGAGGACGGCGGTCCGGCGTGACGGGTTGGGGAAGGGGACACGGAAACGCACCCTCGAAGTCGTTAAGTTACTTAGCGATATCCACCGTGGCAGACTTCTCCTCATGGCGCAACACCAGTCATTCGGAGCCGGGCCGGATTCGGATTCCGGTCAGCTCGAAGCCGTCCGCCCGCACGGGGCACCGGTCGGTGACGACCTGTCCCGGGCCCTGCGCGACGTGCTCACGCTGACCCAGCTCGCTCGCGCGGTCCTGGCCGAGCGCCTCGGGATGCCGCTCACCAACGTCGAGGCCGTCGAGCACGTGATCATGGCCCAGGGTTCGGGCGAGCCGATCGGCCCGGTCGAGCTATCGCGGCGCCTCGGTGTCACCAGCGCCGCCGGCACCCAGTCCGTCAACCGACTCGTCTCCGAGGGCCACATGACCCGCGGCCCCCACCCGAGCGACGGCCGCCGCCAGGTCCTGGACGTCACCGACAGCGGTCTCACCCACGTGATGGGCGAACTCGCCCCACTGCTGGAACTGCTGCACGAGGCGTCCCGCGGCCTGGACGAGAGCGAACGTGCGGCGGCGAAGCGCTACCTGGAGAAGGTCTCCGAGGCCTACCACGCCTACCTGGCGCAGGCCGCCGAATAGCGGCGCGGAACGCCGCCCGCGCCGGAGCGTTGCCGAGGCCGACCCCCGCGCCCGCGGGCAGAGCCGGCTCCGCCCGTGGCTCGCTGATGGCCCGTCACCGGCCATCGATCAACTCGAGGGTCCTGTGGTCAGCGGCCGTGGCATCACTTGGTACCACGGAATCCGTCGTCTCCCCTCCTTCGCCAACTCATCCCCGGTCGTGCTTGTTCCGGCTCGCCGGGACCCGAACCTCTCTGGTCGGCGACGCCGCCCTCCACTTCGCTCTCGGCCGGGCGGCCAGTGCACACGGCGGTCAGACGGCCGCGCTGGTCCTGACTGCGATCACGCTCTGGCGGTTCAAGCCGGAGGACGGCGGAGACGAAGCCCTGCAGAACGACGAGGAACTGCACCCTCGTCGGCCATCGGTGTTGCTGGGGTCAGTACCGCGCGCCCCATTCCTTGTCGGTGGAGACGATCTCGCGGCCGAGTGGCATGAGGGAGATCGGGATCATCTTGAGGTTGGCCCAGCCGAAGGGGATCCCGATGATCGACAGGAACAGCGGAATGCTGGTGACCAGGTGCGCGATGGCCAGCCACCACCCGGCGAAGACGAACCAGATCACGTTGCCGACGCAGGATGCGGCGCCGGCGTCCGGCCGCTCGACGGTGGTCCGCCCGAACGGCCACAGTATGAAGCCGGCGATCCGGAACGATGCAATTCCAAACGGGATCGCGTTCGGACGCTCAGAACGGGGCACTTTCGCCGCTCCGCTTCCGCCTGACTCTGACGCGGGCCTGACCAGCGCAAACACTGATGGCCGACGAGGACCTTCGCCCTCGTCGGCCATCAGTGTTGCTGGGGGTTTCAGTACCGCGCGCCCCATTCCCTGTCGGTGGAGACGATCTCGCGGCCCAGAGGCATCAGCGAGATCGGGATCATCTTGAGGTTGGCCCAGCCGAAGGGGATCCCGATGATCGACAGGAACAGCGGGATGCTGGTGACCAGGTGCGCGATCGCCAGCCACCACCCGGCGAACACGAACCAGATCACGTTGCCGACGCAGGACGCGGCCCCGGCGTCCGGCCGCTCGACGGTCGTCCGCCCGAACGGCCACAGTATGAAGCCGGCGATCCGGAACGAGGCAATGCCAAATGGGATGGTAATCACGAGCAGGCAGCAGATAATTCCGGCGAGCACGTAGGCAAGAGCCATCCAAATGCCGCAGAAAACCAACCAGATGACATTGAGGATGAACTTTACTGCACTCATGCTTGGTACCTTCTCACGGCTGATGGCGTTGCACTACGAACGTGCGATGCCCGCCGGTGAGCGTGTCTACGCCCTTAGGGGTTGCACCTCAGGGACCGGTCCGGGTCGCCGCCTCGGGTAGGTATCTGTTCGGCCTCGGCGCCCGCCGAGGATCGCCAGGTGTGCGGCGGCCGACTTCGAAAGACTGTCGAGTACGGCCTTCCCCTTTGTGGCAGTGCCGAGCGAGGGGGTGCCGATGATGCCGTTCGTCGTGTAGCCGGTCATGCCCGGGGTGAGCAGGTGGGGCCGGTTCCCGATCCGTCCGCCGATATCCGGACGCGTGGACAGGACCTGTTGCGCTTCATCAGGTGTGCCTCATGCCGGGGCGATGTCGCCGGATCGTGGACGGGCGGTATCCTCCCGACTCAAGTGCCCTTCGATGATCCACGACTGCCGGCTGGGGCGAGGAGTCGCCGGCTTCGCCGGGCACGAAGCACCCGGAGCGAAGGGGCCCCACACATGTCAGCCGGCACATGGTCGCAGTTCTTGGTCCACTCCGAGCGGTTCACCGCGCTCTACACCGAGTTGCCGGCTTTGGAGCGCCTGGTTCTCAGGTCGGTGCACCTCAGCCCGTACGGCCCCGCCGTGACGTTGCGGGTCGAGCTCCCTCGCTTTCCGGACCTCGCGCCGCCGGACTGGACCGAAGCGGGTTGTGACCGGTTCGAGGCCCAGATCGAGTTCCACGCGGTGGGTGAGGACCTTCGGATGCGGGGTGTGCCCGACAGCACCGTGGTCGACATCGAGTTCGGTCCCCGCCTCCAGACCCCGGAGCGCAGGACCAGGATCGCGGTGAGCGGCCCGGAGTTCTCGCTGGGCTTCACCGCGCACTCTCTGAAGGTGGGCCGCCTCAACGCCTATCGCTCCGGCGACGCGGATCCTTACACGGCTCGGCGGCGGTTCGAGAGTGCCCTCGACCGGCGCCTGCACCAGGGGCTGCTGCCTCCCACGACTGCGAAGGTGTTCTATGAGCGAGCGTGACTGGTCTGCCGAGGTGGCAAACCCCGAGACGATCCGCGAAGTCCTCGGCGCGCCTCCACCACCCCTGGTGGACTACCACCTGGACTCCGTCCTCATCGACGAGCGCGAAGCGTCGGTCACCTTGAGGTTCTCGGCCTTCGGCATCCCGGTCGGTGCCGCCGACCTGTGGCAGGCTCGCGGCCACAACGCGGTCGAGTTCGTCCTGGCCTGCGTCGGTGTGAAGAACTTCGAGGTGGACACCTGGTCCGGCCGGCCCACGACTGTCGCCAGCCTCAGCGGGGGAACCGTTGTGCTCGCCGGCCAGGACAAGCGCGTGTCCTTCGAGGCCGACGAGATCCGCGCTCAGTCCCCCGTCGGACGCCTGCGGAGTCAAGCGCAGTGACCTCACCCGACGGTCGAAGAGGAACTGGCGAGCCGAGGACTTCGCCTCGAAGGTGAACGCCCCGGATGATCGACCGAGCCCGGGCAGGAGGAAGACACACTGGTCAGCGGCGATCCTTCGCACCCTGATGGCCGGTCAGTACCTCTCCTCATGAGAGGGCGAGGCCAGGGGGTGTACTTCCGGGAAGGGTCGGGGGCGGGTCAATGGGCGTCGCGGCAGCGGACGCCGGGGGTGCAGAGGGCGAGGGAGAGCGGCTTGCCGGTGGCGGGGATCCGGTAGTGGTAGGCGGCGAAGGTGACGAGGTGGCCGGCCCCGAGGTCGACGGTGCGGTGGCGGACCGGGCTGACCAGGTGGTCGTCGTCGCCGACCACCTCGATGTCGTCCACCTGGCCGCGGAAGGCGGTGAAGGCGTAGGAGTCCACGCCGGCCGTGGTGTCGGCCGGCATCGGGGTGCGCGGGATCAGGTCCGCGATCGCGGCGAACCAGATGGTGGTGGGCGCCCGGCCGGCGTCGTCGATGACGGCGTAGCAGACGTCGAGGTTGTCCAGCAGCCAGAACGCCATCGCCCGGGAACGCCCGTCGGTGTCGAGCACCGCCATGGTCGGCAGCGTCGGCTTCGGGCACTGCGGCGGCAGGTTGAGCCCGCCCACCAGGTCCACGATCCACTGCGCGGACGGCGGCGCCGGCTCGGGCAGCGGCACCGGGTGCCGGCCCCCGCCCAGGTCGACGAGCGGCTCGCAGCCGGTGACCCCGCCAAGGGCCGCCGCCAGCACCACCGTCGAGCAGAGCACTCCCACGCCGCGTCTCATCGCGCCTCCCCCGGACCGGACGGATCCGCCCCAGGATGCGGTCCGCGGCGGACGGCGGCAAGCCTCCGGGCGTGCCCGGCGCCCGGAGGCCCGCCGCGGTCAGGCCGGGCGGGGGAGGTAGGCCAGGCCGTGGGCGCCGGGCTCGGCGCGCTTGGGGAGGGTGAGCCGGGTGACGGGGGTGAGGGTGTCGAGGTCGATGACGTCGACGGTGGAGGAGGCGGCGGAGGAGACGTAGCCGAGGCGCCCGTCGGGGGAGGAGGTGATGGTCAGCGGGAAGGTGCCCACGTCGACCGAGCCGAGCGGGCGGTGGGTGGCGGCGGAGAAGACGGTGAGCCGGCCGTTGGTCCGCCCGTCGAAGGGGGAGCCCGGACCGGTGGTGGCGTGGATCTCGCCTGCCAGCAGCCGGCCGGAGGCGGTCAGGTGGACCGGGAGGACGGCGGAGCCGGTGGGCAGGACGTCGGCCACGGTGGCGGTGCGGGCGTCGATGACCCGGATGCCGGGCGTGGCGTCGGGGTCCTTGGCGAAGCCGAGGTAGGGCCCGCCGACGTACACCCGGGCGCCGTCGGCGGAGACGGCCAGGCCCTCGCTGCCGGGGACGGCCACCTTGGCGGTCAGCGTGCCGCGGTCGAGGTCCACCACGGAGACGTACGGCGCCTCCTTGTTGGTGGCGTAACCGGTGCGTCCGTCCGGGGAGATGGCGAACCAGTGCGGACCGGGGGCGTCGGTGTCGATCCGGCCGAGCGGGCGGCGGGTCGCGGTGTCGATGACCACCACGCCGCCGGGGCGGTCCGCCGAGGCCTCGACGCTGACGTAGAGCCGGCCGCGGACCGGGTCCAGCGCCAGGCCGTGCGGGCCGTGCTCGGGGGCGAGGTCGATCACCTCGACGATCTTGCGGGTGTCGGCGTCGATGACGGTCACCTCGGTGCAGTGGCCGCTGTGGGCGTTGTAGTAGCCGGAGCGGTAGGCGCTGGTGCACCAGAGCAGCCGCTGGGTCGGGTCGAAGCACAGCTCGTGCGGCTCGGCGGTGACCTCGACCCGGTCCAGCAGGGTGTCGGTGGCGGCGTCGAAGAAGGAGACGGTCGGGCCGCTCTGGCTGACGACGGCGAGGACGTCGCCGGCGAGGTGGGCGCGGGGGTCGTTCGGCACGGTAACTCCTGGCTCGGGAGGGCCTGGTAGGGGAAGGCCCGGTACGGGAAGGCCCGGTGTTTCTCGGACGGTTCCACTGTCCCCTCCCGGCGACGGCAGAACCATGCAAAGATCGGCACGGGATCATTGACCCAGGCGTAAAGATGCAGCTCAGGAGCCATGGATGGACCTCAACCTGTTGCGGGTGCTGGACGCCCTGCTCCAGGAGAACAGCGTGACCCGGGCCGCCGAGCGGCTCGGCACCTCGCCGGCGGCGGTGAGCCGGACGCTGGCCCGGCTGCGTCGCGCGGTCGGCGATCCGCTGCTGGTGCGGGCCGGGCAGGGGCTGGTGCCGACCCCGCGGGCGCTCGAACTGCGGGAGGAGGTGGCCGGGTTGCTGCGCGACTGCGAGAACGTGCTGCGGCCCGGGGCGGGCTTCGAACCGGTGCACCTGGAGCGGACCTTCACCGTGCAGAGCGCCGACGCCGTGCTGGTCCGGGTGGCCGGCCCGCTGGTCGGGCGGATCCGGGCCGAGGCGCCCGGGGTGGACGTGGTGTTCCTGCCGGAGGCCCTGGAGGACGGACCGGGCCTGCGCCAGGGGCAGGTGGACGTCGAGGTCGGCGTGCTCGGGTCGAAGGAGCCGGAGATCCGCACCAGGCCGCTGGTCACGGCACCGGTGGTGGGCGTGGCGCGGGCCGGCCATCCGCTGTTCGACGGGCGGATCACCGCCCGGCGGTTCGCCGCCGCCGACCACATCGGAGTCTCCCGGCGCGGCAAGCGGCTCGGGCCGATCGACACCGCGCTGGCCGAACGCGGGCTGCGCCGCCGGGTCGCGGTGGTGGTGCCCAGTCACACCGCCGCGATGCTGCTGGCCGGGGAGAGCGACCTGGTGACGCTCGGGGCGGCGGAGTGGCTGCCGGGGACCTTCGCGGCGCTGGGTCTGCGGACCTTCCCGATGCCGCTCGAACTCCCGCCGCTGGAGCTGGGAATGGCCTGGCACCCGCGCAACTCGGCCGATCCGGGGCAGCGTTGGTTCCGGGCGCACCTGGCGGCCGCCGTGCAGCAGCTGTAGGGGCCGCGCCCGCTGGCCCGGGTGCGGCCCCAAGTCGCCTTCAATTACTGCCGGTTGGTCGCTACTTGCCCGCGATGACCTGCCCCATGGCGGCCAGCGTGGGCGAGCCGTTGTTCCAGTAGTCGGAGTGCCCGGCGTTGGGGTCGGTGGGCATCACGTTCGCGCCGAACTGGGGAGTGGTGGTCTGCCGACCGTGGATCAGGTGGTGGTCGCCGTCGTCGAAGCCGAAGTCGGCCTTCGCGTTGTCCCAGAAGTTGTCCGCGAACCCGCCCGGGTCCACAGCACTGGCCATGCCGATCATGTCGGCCTGGCTCTGCGCCGCGTACACGTGGGACGGGTCGATGTGGAGGTCCTTGGCGTTATCGACGCCGGCGCCGGGGCTGGCGATGAGGACGACGTTGTCGACCGGCAGGCCGTGGTCCTTCATGGTGTAGCCCACCGTCGTGGTGCCGTAACTGTGGCCGAGGATGGTGTTGTTGGTGATGGTCCCGTTGTGGGTGGCGTGCAGCCCGTTCTCGAAGCTGACCAGCTTGCCCTCGGCGTCCTTCGCGTACTGGTCGTCCGCGGCCTCGGGGACGAGGTTCTGCGGGGCGTCGTAGCCGATCCAGCTGATCGACGAGGTGGTCCTGCCGTTGCCGACGGCGTTGGCCGCGGCGACCATGGCGTCCGAACGGCTGATGTCGCCGTCGACCTTGCCGAGCCGGGCGCCGGTGCCGGGGACGTACGTCGACACGTTGTCGGCGGTGTCCGGGTTGTTGATCGCGACGATCGCGTGGCCCTTGCCGTTGGTGTCGAAGCCCAGCAGGTAGGCGGGCGGATGGGTGGAGTCGACCTGGGTGCTCAGCCGGGTCTCGATGGCGTTGATGCCGTTCATCTTCTCGGCCAGGTCGTCGTGCTGCTGCTTCCAGAGCTTGTGCATGGGACTCTCGTAGGCCCCGTACGGCGTTGCCACCGTCGAGTCCGGCTCGGGCCCGAGTGCGTCCAGTTGCCGCTGGATGTCCTGCTTGCTGTTCGCCAGGTTGATCCGGTTGGCCTGGTCGCGGCCGGTGGCGGGGATCCCGTCGAGGTTCCCGATCTGGTCGGGGTGGTTGAGGATCATCCGGTGCTGCTGCTCGTCCGTGAGGCTGTTCCACCAGGCCTGGACGCCGTTCGGGTCGGTGCCGGCGGCGGGGATCCGGTTGAGCGCGTCGGCGGCGGCCGTGTCGTTGGTCGCGACGGTGGAGTCCAGGCCGGTGCCGTTGGTCGCGTTGGTGGTCAGGTGGGCGAGCCGGCTGCTGATCGTCCGGTCCGCGTGGTCGGCCTCGGTGAGGGCGGCGTTGATCCGGTCCCGGATGGCCTTGGCGTGTTCCGGGGCGCCGTGCCCGGCGAAGGTGAGCGAGCCGGGGTTGTTGTCCCAGGTGATGCCCCCGTCGGGGGCCACCGTGAGCCCCTGGGCCTTGGCGTCGTCGAGGGCGCTGAGCAGGTGGGCCTTGGCGGCGGCGAAGCCCTCGGAGGCGTCCTGGAGGGCCCGGCTGATGAGCCCGATCTCCTGCTGGGCGGCGTGGAGTTCGTCGTGCAGGCTCTGGATCCGCGTGGTGGCGTGGTCGGCGGCGGTGCCGCTCCACTGCGAGTTGTGCAGTCGGTCGACGACCTCGTGCTGCCAGGTGTCCACGTGCCCGCCGAAGGCGGTGGCCAGGGTGTCGAAGGCCGTCTTGGCGATCGCCAGGTTGCAGAAGTCGGCGTCGTGCAGGGTCTTGATGTCCATCGGCTACTCCGCCGCTCTCGCGCTGCGGGGCTTCACCGGGCCGGGGGTGACGACGGTGCCGAACGGGTCCGGTGCGGTCGAGGCGGGGACCGGCGTGTCCGGGTGGATCATGTTGGTGTGGATGTCCTGCTCGACCTGGCGGTAGTAGGCGGCCGAGGTGCCGAGCTTGGTGCCGACGTCACCCATGTCGCCGCCGAGCTTGTCCAGCAGGGTCTTCCAGCTGCTGCCGCAGGTGGTCAACGCGGCGGCGGTGAGCCAGCCTTGGAGCGTTCCGGCGGCCTGGCTGCACGGGTCGGTGATCTTCGCGGTCTCGCCGGGTATCAGGCCGCCGATGTGTTGCGCGCTCTGTCCGCAGCCGTCCAACTCGCCCGGCTTGACCTGGAATTGCAGGTTCGAATCTGGATCTGCCATGCGTCCCCCGTCAGTTCCGGACCGGGTGCTGGGCCGGTCGGAGCGGTAACTGACGTCGCATGCTAGCGGATCGTCGAGAACGGGCAAGTGGATTGACCTGGGCGTATGCGAAGGGGCCGCACCTCGGCAACGGTGCGGCCCCGAAGGAGAGTTGGGCTACTTGGCCGGAGTGCCGTCCGGCCATACGCAGGGCGAGCTGACGGTCAGTCGGAAGCTGCGGCTCGGGTCCGTCGCACCGTCCAGGACGGCGAGGAACTCGTCCGTCGAGTTCTTCAGCCGCACCCAGCCGGGGTGGGAGCCCGCGGCGTCCGGCACCGCCTGGAAGCCCTGGCCGGTGAGGTAGCCGCGGAAGGCGTCCGCCGCCTTGGTCCGGTCGGCCAGTGGGAGGTCCGGGTAGGTGTACGACCGTGAGGTCTGCTTCCGGCCGTGCGGCCCGATGTCGTTGGCGTCGCACTCCAGGTCGCTGAACGCGGGCGGCAACGACGCGGGCTGGACGGGCAGTTGGGCCTGGATGCCGGCGAGGTAGCCGTCGATCCGGGTCCTGGCCTGGTCCAGCGTGATGGTGGGCTTGGACCGGTCCTGCAGGGTGTTCGCCCCGCACGCGCTCAGGGCGAGTGCGGTGACGGCCAGCGTGGCGGCGGTGGTGGCCCGCCTGATCGGCTGGGTGCGGCGGCCGGTGCTCACGGTGCCCGTGCTCATTGCATCGGCTTTCCGGCGATGACCTGACCCATGGCGGTCAGCGTCGGCGAGCCGTTGTTCCAGTAGTCGGAGTGCCCGGCGTCCGGGTCGACGGGCATCACGTTCGCGCCGAACTGGGGCGCGGTGGTCTGTCGGCCGTACATCAGGTGGTGGTCGCCGTCGCCGAAGCCGAAGTCGGACTTGACGTTGTCCCAGAAGTTGTCCGCCGCACCGCCGGGGTCGGTGGCCGCGGCCCAGCCGATCGCGTCGGCCGGGCTCTGCGCGGCGTACACGTGCGAGGGGTCGATGCGCAGGTCCTTGGCGTTCTCGACGCCGGCGCCGGGGCTGGCGATGAGGACGGCGTTGTCGACCGGGAGGCCGTGGTCGCGCATGGCGTAGCCCACGGTCGTGGTGCCGTAGCTGTGGGCCAGGATGGTGTTGTTGCCGATCTTGCCGTCGTGGGTGGCGTGCAGCCCGTTCTCGAAGCTGACCAGCTTGTCCTCGGCGGCCTTCGCGTAACTGTCGTCCGCGGCCTCCGGGATGATGTTCTGCGGGGCGTCGTAGCCGACCCAGGTGATCGACGAGGTGACGGCCTTGTTGTCGTTGGCGGCGTTGGCCGAGGCGACCATCGCGTCGGAGCGGTTGATGTCGCTGTTGATGCTGCCGAGCCGGGCACCGGTGCCGGGGACGTACGTCGACACGTTGGTCGCGGTGTCGGGATTGTTGACGGCGACGATGGCGTGGCCCTTGCCGTTGGTGTCGAAGCCCAGCAGGAAGGTCGGCGGGTGCTTGTCGTCGACCGGGGTGTTCAGCCGGGTCTCGATGGCGTTGATGCCGTTCATCTTGTCGGTGAGCTCGTCGTGCTTCTGCTGCCACGTCGTGTAGGCGGGGTTCGGGCGGATGAACCGTCCGTTGCCGATGGTCGCGGGTGGCGCGGCGCCGAGGCCGTCCAACTGGTGCTGGATGTCCTGCTTGCCGCGCTGGAGGTTGATCCGGTTGGCCTCGTCGCGGCCGGTGGCCGGGATGCCGTCCAGGTTCCCGATCTGGTCGGGGTGGTTGAGGATCATCCGGTGCTGCTGGTCGTCGGTGAGGCCGTTCCACCAGGCCTTGACGCTGTTCGGGTCGGTGCCGGCCGGGGGGATGGTCTGGAGCGCGTTGGCGGCGTCGGTGTCGGTCTTCGCGGTGGCGGAGTCCAGGCCGGTGCCGTTGCTGGCGTTGGTGGCGAGGTGGGAGAGCCGGGCGTTGATGGTCTGGTCGGCGTGGTCGGCCTCGTTGAGCGCGGCGGTGATCCGGGACTGGATCTGCTTGGCCTGGTTCTCGGCGTCGGTGCCCGCGAAGTTCGGGGAGTTGGGGTCCTTCTCCCAGGTGATCCCGCCGTCGGCGGCGACGGTCAGCTTGTGGGTCTTGGCGTCGTCCAGGGCGTTGATCAGGTGCGCCTGGGCGGCGGCGAAGCCGTCGTAGGCGTCCTGGAGGGCCCGGCTGACCAGGCCGATCTCCTGCTGGGCGGCCTTGAGTTCGTTCTCCAGGAACTGCATCCGGGCGTTGGCGTGGTCGGCGGCGGTGCCGGTCCACTGCGAGTTGTGCAGCCGGTCGACGACCTCGTGCTGCCAGTTCTCGACGTGCTGGCCGAAGGCGGTGGCCAGGGTGTCGAAGGCGCTCTTCGCGGTGGAGATGCCGATGACGTCGGCGTCGTGGAGGGTCTTGATGTCCATCGGTTACTCGGCCGCCTTCGCGCTGCGGGGCTTCACCGGGCCGGGGACGACGGTGGTGCCGAAGGGGTCCGGCTCGTCCGGTGCCGGAGGAGGGGCGGCCGGGTTCCGCATGCTGTTGTGGGCGTTCTGCTCGGCCTGCCGGTAGTAGGTGGCCGAGGTGCCGAGCTTGGTGCCGACATCGCCCATGTCGCCGCCGAGCCGGTCCAGCAGCGTCTTCCAGTTGGTGCCGCAGGCGGTGATCGCGCCGGCGGTGAGCCAGCCCTTGAGACCTCCCGCGGCCTGGTTGCACGGATCGGTGATCTTCGTGGTCTCGCCCGGTATCAGGCCTCCGATGTGCTGGGCGCTCTGGCCGCAGCCGTCCAGTTCGGCCGGATTGACCTTGAACTGCAGACTCGCGTCTGGATCTGCCATTTTCGTGTTCCCCCATGTGTCCGGACCGAAGTGCGCTTCGGGCCCGGGATCGTGCGTAACTGCCGGGCATGTTAACGGATCTTGTACGCGGGAAGATCGTCGGATCCGTGTGAGCGTGGTGGGGATCCCGGCCATCCGGCCGGTTGACCCGGGGTCGGCGCCCGGCTGTTCGCCGGGATACCCTGCGGGGGTAAGCGGAGGGCGGAGACGGGCGGGAGGCGGACCATGGCGCAGCAGCGGCCGTGCGGTTCGGCGCTGCCCGGGGGGCTGCGGCTGCTGCTCCTCGCCGCCCTGCTGCTGGGCATCGTGACGATGCACACGCTCGGGCACCCGGCGGGTGGGCACGGCGGTCACGGCGGGCACGGGCCCGGGGTGACGGCGGTCCAGCAGCTGCCGGAGCACCACGGGCCCACCGCCGATCCGGCGGACGCCGACGGCATGGACCCGATGACGGTCTGTCTCGCCGTGCTGGCGGGCTGGACCCTGGTGCTGCTGATCGCCGGCCCGCTGCTGCGCCGCAGCGGTGACGCCGCCGCCGAGGTGCGGGCCCGGCTGCTGCGGGCCGTCCGGGCGCTGCCGCCGCCCGGGGGTGGGCGGATCCTCCTCAACAGACTTTCGGTGCTGCGTCAGTAGGCGCGTGTCCGCCGTTCCGTGCCCGCTCGTGCGCCTTCGTGCCCGCGCGCGGAACGGCTGACGCGCCGTCCTGTACGTCCACACCACCCCTGTACGAGGTGCACTCCGTCATGCGCACACCCACCCGTCGTACCGTCCTCGGCGCCGCGCTCGCCGCCGCCGGGACCGGTCTGCTCGCCGCCTGTTCCTCCGATTCCTCGGACTCGATGAGGGGGATGAACCACTCTTCGACGCCGCCCCCGGCCACCGCCCCGGCCGGCTTCGTCGCCCCGAACGGCCCCGAGGTCGCCGCCGCCGAGGCCGGGCGCAGGCCCGGGCCCGAGCGGAGGATCGCGCTCACCGCCACCGAGACCACCCTCGACCTGGGCGGACGCACCGTCCGCAGCTGGGCCTACGGCGACCGGTTGCCCGGCCGGGAGGTGCGCGCGACCGTCGGCGACACCCTCGCCGTCACCCTCGCCAACCACCTGCCGCAGCCCACCTCGCTGCACTGGCACGGCCTCGCCCTGCGCAACGACATGGACGGAGTGCCGGGCCTGACCCAGGAGCCGGTCCGGGCGGGAGCCTCCTTCGACTACCGCTTCGCGCTCTCCCACCCCGGCACCTACTGGTTCCACCCGCACTCCGGCGTCCAGCAGGACCGAGGCCTGTACGCGCCGCTGATCGTGGAGGACCCGAAGGAGCCGCTGCGCTACGACAAGGAGTGGGTCGTCGTCCTGGACGACTGGGTGGACGGGGTCGACGGCAGTACCCCGGACGCCGTGCTCGCCGAACTCGCCCGGGGCATGGGCGGGATGGACCACGCCGGCCACACCATGTCCGGGATGTCTGGGATGCCGGAGGCGCCGGAGCCGGCGGCGAGCGGCCCCTCCCGGATGCTGATGGGCGCCACCAGCCCGCTGCTCGGCGGCGACGCGGGCGACGTCGCGTACCCGTTCCACCTGGTCAACGGCCGCCTCCCGGGCGCCCCCGAGACCTTCACCGCCAAGCCCGGCGACCGGATCCGGATCCGGCTGATCAACGCGGGCGGCGACACCGCCTACCGGGTCGCCCTCGGCGGCCACGAGCTGACCGTCACCCACACCGACGGCTTCCCGGTCGAACCGGCCACCACCCAGGCGCTGCTGCTCGGCATGGGCGAGCGCTACGACGTGCTGGTCACCGCCCAGGACGGCGCCTTCCCGCTGACCGCCCTGGCCGAGGGCAAGAACGCCACCGCGCTGGCCGTGCTGCGCACAGGTGGCGGCGCCGCGCCGGACGCCTCGACCCGCCCGGCCGAACTGGACGGCCGGCTGCTGACCGCCGACCGGTTGAAGGCCGACCCCGGCGTCCGGCTGCCCGCCAGGGCGCCGGACCGCACCGTCGCGCTGGAGCTCACCGGCGGCATGGCGAAGGCCGACTGGGCGTTCAACGGCCGCAGGTACGACCCGGCGCAGCGCCACCCGGTCGCGGCGGGGGAGCGGGTGCGGCTGGAGTTCCGCAACAGCACCGCCATGTGGCACCCCGTCCACCTGCACGGACACACGTTCGCGATGGGCGCCGACGGCCCGCGCAAGGACACCGCGATCGTGCTGCCGGGCACGACCCTGACGGTCGACTTCGACGCCGACAACCCGGGCCTGTGGATGGTGCACTGCCACAACGTCTACCACTCGGAGACCGGCATGATGACCGTCCTCGGTTACCAGGCGTAACCCCCATCCAGGATCCGAGACGCCGGGGCGGCGGCCCGCAGCCCCCGCCCCGGCACCGCACCGGCCCCGCCCCGGCACCGCACCGGCCGCACCGTGCCACCCGCCCCGACCTGCGCAGCCATGACGTTTTCTTAACGCGGGCCGATGACGTCTCCTTAACGCCGGTCGCATAGCCTGGCGCACTGCCGTCGCCCGACGGCGCTTTTACGGGGTCTTTAATCAAGAGGTGCAAGGTGGTTTCGTCGGGTTCGACGGAGACGACGACGGAGGACCCGTCGTCGGCGCGAATACGGCTCCGCAGCTGGCTTCTGGAGGACATGTCCCCGGAGAAGGCCGCCAGGGAGGCCGCCGCGAAGGCGCAGCAGGACGGCGAGGAGCCGGGGGACTCCGCCGCCGAGGCCGGTCACGCTGCGCACACGGGCCAGCCGTGGTGGCGCGTGATGTGCCTGACCGGTCTGGACTACTTCTCGACGCTCGGCTACCAGCCGGGCATCGCCGCCCTCGCGGCCGGTCTGCTGTCGCCGATCGCCACGATCGTGCTGGTGCTCGTCACCCTGCTGGGCGCACTGCCGGTCTACCGGCGGGTCGCCCAGGAGAGCCCGCGCGGTGAAGGCTCGATCGCGATGCTGGAGCGGCTGCTGTCGTTCTGGAAGGGCAAGCTGTTCGTCCTCGCCCTGCTCGGCTTCGCGGCGACGGACTTCATCATCACGATCACCCTCTCGGCCGCCGACGCCAGCGCCCACCTGGTCGAGAACCCGCACCTGACCGGCGCCCTCGGCGGCAAGCAGATGCTGATCACGCTGATCCTGGTCGCCCTGCTCGGCGCGGTGTTCCTCAAGGGCTTCAGCGAGGCGATCGGCCTGGCCGTGGGTCTCGTCGCGGTCTACCTGGCGCTGAACGTGGTGGTCGTCGCGGTCGGCATCTGGAAGATCATCCAGGCGCCGCACGTCGTCACCGACTGGTCCAACGCGCTGACCACCCAGCACGGCAACATCTTCGTGATGATCGGCGTCGCGCTCGTCGTCTTCCCGAAGCTCGCGCTCGGCATGTCCGGCTTCGAGACCGGCGTCGCCGTGATGCCGCACATCAAGGGCGACACCGACGACACCGAGGCGAACCCGGTCGGCCGGATCCGCGGCACCCGCAAGCTGCTCACCACCGCCGCCGTGATCATGAGCACCTTCCTGATCGCCACCAGCTTCATCTGCACCCTGCTCATCCCGGCCAAGGAGTTCGAGAGCGGCGGCCAGGCCAACGGCCGCGCCCTCGCCTTCCTGGCGCACGAGTACCTGGGCGGCGCCTTCGGCAGCGTCTACGACCTGTCGACCATCGCCATCCTGTGGTTCGCCGGCGCCTCCGCCATGGCGGGCATGCTCAACCTGCTGCCCCGCTACCTGCCGCGCTACGGCATGGCCCCGCACTGGGCCCGCGCCGTGCGCCCGATGGTGATCGTCCTGACCATCGTCGGCTTCCTGATCACCTGGCTGTTCGACGCCAATGTCGACGCCCAGGGCGGCGCGTACGCCACCGGTGTGCTGGTCCTGATCAGCTCGGCGGCCATCGCCGTCACCATCGCCGCGTACAAGAAGCGCCAGCGCGGCTGGACCATCGGCTTCGGGATCATCGCCGCGGTCTTCCTGTACACCACGGTGGTCAACACCATGGAGCGCCCGGACGGCGTCAAGATCGGTGCCTGCTTCATCGCCGGCATCATCCTGGTCTCGCTGCTCTCCCGCCTCAAGCGCGCCTTCGAGCTGCGCGTCACGGACGTGGTGCTGGACGAGACGGCCGAGCGGTTCATCCGCGACTACGCCCACCGCCCGCTGCGCCTGATCGCCAACGAGCCGACCAACCGGGACGTCGCCGAGTACCGCGACAAGATCCGGCAGATCCGCGCCGACAACGACATCCCGGGCGAGGACGACCTGGTCTTCGTCGAGGTGACCGTCCGGGACGCCTCGGACTTCGAGTCCGAACTGACCGTGCGCGGCGAGGTGCTGCACGGCCGGTACCGGGTGCTCACCCTGGAGAGCTCCAGCATCCCGAACGCGATCGCCGCCCTGGCGCTCACCGTCCGGGACCGCACCGGGCAGCGGCCGCACCTGTACTTCGAGTGGACCGAGGGCAACCCGTTCGCCCAGTTCCTGCGGTTCTTCCTGTTCGGGCAGGGCGAGGTCGCGCCGGTCACCCGCGAGGTGCTGCGCGAGGCGGAGCCGGACCGCACCAAGCGTCCGCGCGTTCACGTCGGCTGACGGCTGACGGCTGACGGCTGACGGCTGACGGCTGACGGCGCGGCCATGGCGACGGCCCGTCCGGTCCACCAGGACCGGGCGGGCCGTCGGCGTTCCCGTGAGAGCGGCCCTAGAGTGCGATCGGAGCATCGGACCATCGGATCGCGAGAAGGGGCCCGCCCGTATGAGCACCGCACCCGAGCACTACGACCGTCTGCTCGCCGCCCACTACACCTGGATGCTGGGAGGCGACATCCCCGCGCTGGCCGAGGCGCAGGCCGACCTGCTGGCCGGGCTCGGCGTCACGCCGGGGACCGGCACGGGCACCGCGGGCCGCACCGCCGTGGACCTCGGCGCCGGCCCCGGCACCCAGAGCCTGGCCCTCGCCGCGCTCGGCTTCGACCCCGTCCTCGCCGTCGACACCAGCGCCCCGCTGCTGGCCGAACTGCGCGAGTCCGCCGCCGAGGCCGGGCACGCCGACGCCGTCCGTACCGTCGAGGCCGACCTGCGCGGCGCGCTGGCGCAGCACACCGGGCCGGGTTCGGTGGCGGCGGTGCTCTGCATGGGCGACACCCTCACCCACCTGCCCACCCGTGCGGACGTGACGGCGCTGCTGCGCGACGCCGCCACCGCGCTCGCCCCCGGCGGGCGGCTGGTGCTGTCCTTCCGCGACCTCACCCGCCCGCTGACCGGCCCGGACCGCTTCCTGCCGGTGCGCTCCACCGCGGACCGGATCATGACCTGCTTCCTGGAGTACCCGGACGAGGACACCGCGCTGGTGCACGACCTGATCCACACCCGCGCCGACGAGGGCTGGAACCAGCAGGTCAGCAGCTACCCCAAGCTGCGGCTGGCCACCGACTGGGTGGCGGAGCAGGTCCGCGCCGCCGGGTTCGAGCCGAGCCATGACGAGACCAACGCGCGCGGGCTGCACGTACTGGCGGCGGTCCGCCGGTAGGGCCGGTCCGGCGGGGTGCCGGACGCCTTGCCGCCGAGCACCTCGCCGCCCACGCCGGCGGGAGCGGCGTGGGCGGCGGATCGGCCGGAGGCGGCGGGGAGGGGGCTCAGGAGGGCAGGCGAAGGACCATGCCGGGCTGGATGAGGTCCGGGTCCTCGCCGATGGCGGCCCGGTTGAGCGCGTACAGCGCGGGCCAGCCGCCGGGTACGTTCAGGGTGGCGGCGAGCTGGTCCAGGGTGTCGTCCTCGCGGACGGTCCACTGTCCGTCCTCGGCCGAGCCGGGGGCGGGCGGCGGCAGGACGGCGTCGCGCCCGTGGTCGCGGGTGGCCTCCGCGTCGCGGCCGTCGTCGTGCCGGCCGCTGTTGTGCGGACGGGCGGCCTGGTGTCCGTGGCCGCCGACGGCCCGGGCACCGCAGACCGGCCAGGGGGAGAGGCCGCGCCGGTCGGCCAGGTGCTGGGCGACCGTCATCTGCGCCTCGCGGCTGGCGAGGTCGGGGCGCGGGGCGTAGGCGAGGCCGCCGTTCTCCCGCCAGGTGGCCTGGTCGAACTGGAGGCCGCCGAAGTAGCCGTTGCCGCTGTTGATGTGCCAGTCGCCGCTGCTCTCGCAGTCCGCCACCCGCTCCCAGTCGTACCGGCCGCCATCCGACCTCCCGCCGGGGTCGGCCCCACTGCCGCCGCCCGGGGGCGCGGCGTGGGCCGCGGGGGCGGCGAGTGCGACGGCGAGGGCGCAGAGCGCGGTGGGGACGAGGCGGCGGAGGCGAGCGGTGGAAGGCATGGGCGGCTCTCAGGTTCGGGGACAAGGCGTGCACCACCCGGAGGCGGCGCGTTCCAACCGACGCACGCCGGACGGGGCGCGCCGCCGCCGACACGTCCGAAAGGTCACCCGCTCGGCCGCGCGCACCACCCCGGCGGCCCGCGGCCATCCGGCCGTACCACCGTCCGGAGCCGAACCCTAGAGTGGCCGGGACGCCACTCGACGAAGGGGACGGACGGACGATGACGATCGATCAGGGGACGGCGCGGGCCGAGCTGGGTGTGATCGGTGGTTCGGGGTTGTACGCGTTGCTGGAGGAGGTGGTGGAGGTGCGGGTGGAGACGCCGTACGGGCCGCCGAG
>NZ_JBHXEG010000087.1:12373-36301 GCF_042724935.1 Kitasatospora sp. NPDC127060 | reverse complement strand
GGTGGGCGTAGTGTGATGTCCTACTCACCAGTAACTTCGCCGGTGGAACCGCCGGCGACCGCGTCCGTGAACCGAAGGGCAGGCCCCATGACCACCGCCACCCGCAGCGAGTTCGACCGGGGCATCGCCCTGACCAGACACCCCGAGGAGGCCGGCCGCTACGAGGCCGAACTCGGCGACGGCTGGCAGATCGGCGGTGGGGTCAACGGCGGGCTGCTGCTCGCCGTGGCCGGACACGCGCTGTCGCTGGAGCACGGGCAGCACCCGGACCCGGTGTCGATCAGTGGTTACTACCTGTCCGCCTCCACCCCCGGCCCGGCCACCGTCCGCACCGAGGTGCTGCGCACCGGCCGCGGCCTGTCCACCGGCACCGCCTCGCTCAGCCAGGACGGCGTCGAACGCCTGCGCGTGGTGGCCAGCCACGGCGACCTCGCCACCGCCGACGGCGAGGTGCGCACCAGCGCCACCCCGCCGCAGCTGCCGCCGCCGGACCAGTGCATCGGCATCGAGCACGCGCCCCGCCAACTGGTCGAGCAGGCCGCCCTGCTGGAGCGCTTCGACCTGCGGCTCGACCCGGCCACCGTGGGCTGGGCGCTCGGGCAGCCCTCCGGCAACGGCCGGATCCAGGGCTGGTTCCGGCTCGCCGACGGCCGCGAGCCCGACCCGCTGCTGCTCCTGCTGGTCGCCGACGCGCTTCCGCCGGTCACCTTCGACCTCGGTCTCCCCGGCTGGGCCCCGACCGTCGAGCTGACCGTCCACCTGCGCGCCAAGCCCGCTCCGGGCTGGCTGCGGGTGGTCCACTCCACCCGCAACATGGCCGGCGGCTACTTCGAGGAGGACGCCGAGATCTGGGACGAGGCCGGCCGCCTGGTCGCGCAGTCCCGCCAGTTGGCCAGGGTGCCGCGCTAGGCCCTGCCCGGGGCCCGTCCTGGGGCCTGACGGTCGGGAGAACGCGGCTATTACCGGTGGTTACATTCCTGTGACACGCCGTACGTGTGTGGCGCGCGGAACTGGGGAGTAACACGGTCAGCGGCGAGCCCCGCCGCTGACCGTCACCGACCGACGCCCGCCCGCCGACGCCAGGAGCCCCCGATGACCAGCCGCAAGGGACGCGCCCGCCGCAACTCCGACTGCACCACCGGCGGCCCGCGCCCCGCGCTGCGGGCGCCGCACCGGCCGCGGCAGGCCGAGGGGACCGAGCAGGCGTTCGTCATCGGGGTGCTCACCAGCGCCGCGGACTTCGCCCGGGCCCGCGCCTGGGGGGTCTGCGACGCCCCCGACTACGAGCGCTACCTGGCGGACACCGCAGAGCTGCTGGCCGACGCGCTGGAGCGGTTCGAGACCGTCCGGGCCCGGATGTTCCACCCGCAGGACTTCGCGGAGTTCTGCCTGCTGCACGGACTGGACCCGGCCGAGCCGGCCGCCCGGGACCGCTACCTGGTCAACCTGCCGTTGCAGACCCAGCTGCTGGCCTATCAGGGCGAGGAACTGGCCGGGGACTTCGTGCCGCGGCTGGTCCGGGCCCGGGAGAACGGGCTGACGCTCTGCCACACCGACCTGCTGCTCGACGGCGGGCTGTACGGGGGCGCGGGGGAGACGGACGAGGAGCACACGCGCTGGGTGCGCGCCGCCTACCAGCGCGGGAGCGAGGTGTTCCGCCGGATGCTGGTCGGAGCGGGCGCCGGGGTGTACGAGCTGCGGCTGCGGGTGGACGCGCCGGGCGGCAGGCTGACCGCGGCGGCCCGGGTGCTGCAGTGGGAGGACGGCGTGGTGCGGATCAACGACGAGGACCTGGAGCTGGTCTGCGCGGTGCTGTGCGCCGGGCTGGCGCTGGAGCTGCCCGCGGTCGCCGTGCTCCACGGCTCCCAGGGCTCAGCGGCCTCCGGCGGGGCCCGCGGCGGAGCCGCCGACGAATGCTTCCTGCCGGCCGCCTGGGCCTGGTCGAGCAGCGGGCCGGACTGGGCGCCGGCCGCCCGCCCGGTCCGGCTGGACGGGGTCGCGGCGCAGCCGGGCTACAGCCTGGGGACGGTCTGCTGAGGTCCTGAGGTCCTGCCGAGGTCCGGTAGCGGTCACGGCAAACACCGCGGCGCGGCCCCCGGTGACCGGGGGCCGCGCCGTGACGTTTCTGCTGGCCGCCACCGAGGACATCGGTGCACGGTAGCGAGGTACCTGCCGAGGGCGGGTCGGCGAGCGTCAGCTCGCGTCCTCCTCGCGCACCGCGCGGCGCGCGTCGGGGTTGAGCACGCCCCAGGAGATCAGCTGCTCGGTGAGGATCGACGGCGACTGGTCGTAGATCACGGCCAGAGTGCGCAGATCGTCCTGGCGGATCGAGAGGACCTTGCCGTTGTAGTCGCCGCGCTGGCTCTGGATGGTCGCCGCGTAACGCTGCAGCGGTCCGGCCTTTTCGGACGGGACCTGGGTCAGTCTCTCCAGGTCGAGGACCAGGCGCGGCGGCGGCTCTGCCGCGCCGCCGGGGGTGCCGCCGGGCAGCAGTTCCTGCACCGGCACGCCGTAGAACTCGGCGAGCTCGGCCAGCCGCTGCACGGTGACCGCACGGTCGCCGCGCTCGTACGAGCCGACGACGACTGCCTTCCAGCGCCCCTGGGACTTCTCCTCGACACCGTGCAGGGAGAGCCCCTGCTGAGTGCGGATCGCTCGGAGCTTGCCTCCGAGCTGCTTCGCGTAGTCGCTGGACATTGATCTCCCCGGACGAGATTGCTTCGCGTTCAGTAGTGGGTCACGGGCGATTCGCCGACGTCGTTACCGGTGGGTTCGACGCCCGTCTCGTAACTCACTGTGAGGTTACGTAGAGTAAGGTAGTTGCGTCAAGCCGAATGGGGCACTCGTGCGAATGGCCCGCATCGTCGGCGCATCTGGTACGTGAACCCGGTGAAGCGGAATGATGGAGGTCCATTTGCCTCCCGGCGCGCTGGTAGGATGACCCGAAGCCCACGCCCGGTCGGCGGGGGCGGAATCCCAGACATCCTTTAAGGCCCGTCCAGTGAGGCGGGGAAGGAGGTCCGCTTCGGCATGACCACACACCAGGAACAGACGCCGCGGCCGCCGCACCAAGTGCTGGACGCCACGGACATCGCCCGGGTCGTCACCCGGATAGCGCACGAGATCGTCGAGCGCGCCAAGGGCGCGGAGGACGTCGTGCTGCTCGGCATCCACACCAGGGGCGTCCACCTCGCCCGCCGCCTGCACGGCCGGCTGGCCCAGATCACCGGGCGCGAGATCCCGCTGGGCACCCTGGACATCACCATGTACCGGGACGACCTGCGGCTGAAGCCCGCCCGCGCCCTGGAGCACACCGAGATCCCGCCCGGTGGCATCGACGGCAAGCTCGTCATCCTCGTCGACGACGTGCTGTTCTCCGGCCGCACCATCCGCGCCGCGCTCGACGCGCTGAGCGACATCGGCCGCCCGCGCGCCGTGCAGCTCGCCGTCCTGGTCGACCGCGGCCACCGTGAGCTGCCGATCAGGGCCGACTACGTGGGCAAGAACCTCCCCACCTCGCTGCGCGAGGCCGTGCAGGTCCGCCTGGCCGACACCGACGGCGTGGACGCCGTCCTGGTCGGCGACCGCGACCACACCGCCCGCAGCTCGCAGGCCCTGGCCTCCCAGCCCACCGAACCGCACCTCCCGGAGTAACCCGCGTGAAGCGCCACCTCGTCTCCGCCGCCGATCTCAGCCGCGACGACGCGCTGCTGATCCTGGACACCGCCGAGGAGCTGGCCCAGCTCTCCGGCCGGGCCGTTAAGAAGCTGCCCACGCTGCGCGGCCGCACCGTCGTCAACCTCTTCTTCGAGGACTCAACCCGCACCAAGACCTCCTTCGAGGCCGCCGAGAAGCGACTGTCCGCGGACGTCATCAACTTCTCCGCCAAGGGCTCGTCCGTCTCCAAGGGCGAGAGCCTCAAGGACACCGCGCTGACCCTGCAGGCGATGGGCGCCGACGCGGTCGTCATCCGGCACCACGCCTCTGGCGCGCCGGCCCGGCTGGCCCAGTCCGACTGGCTGCACGGCAGTGTGATCAACGCCGGTGACGGCACCCACGAGCACCCCACCCAGGCGCTGCTCGACGCCTTCACCATGCGCCGCCACCTCAACGCCGGCCCGGGCAACGACCTCGCGGGCCGCCGGGTCACGATCGTCGGTGACATCCTGCACAGCCGGGTCGCCCGCTCCAACGTGCACCTGCTGACCACCCTCGGTGCCCAGGTGACCTTCGTCGCCCCGCCGACCCTGCTGCCGATCGGCATCGAGAACTGGCCCTGCGAGGTCAGCTACGACCTGGACCGGGTGCTGCCCAAGACCGACGCCCTGATGATGCTGCGGGTGCAGCGCGAGCGGATGAACGCCGCGTTCTTCCCGACCGAGCGGGAGTACAGCCGCCGCTACGGCATGAACGGCCTCCGGATGGCCCAGCTGCCCGGGCACGCCATCGTGATGCACCCCGGCCCGATGGTCCGCGGCATGGAGATCACCGCCGAGGTCGCCGACTCGCCGCGCTGCACCGTGGTCGAGCAGGTCGCCAACGGCGTCTCCGTCCGGATGGCCGTCCTCTACCTGCTGCTCGGCGGCGCCGTGTTCGCCGACGGCACCACCGACACCGCCGCCGCCCCCCGCACCGACTCCGTGGAGACCGCTCAGTGACCAGCTACCTGATCCGCAACGCCAAGATCCTGGGCGGCGCCCCGCAGGACCTCCACCTCGCCGACGGCGTCGTCCAGGCGATCGGCACCGGACTGGCCGTCGAGGCGGACATCGAGATCGACGCCACCGGCATGATCGCCCTGCCCGGCCTGGTCGACCTGCACACCCACCTGCGCGAGCCCGGCCGCGAGGACGCCGAGACCGTGCTCACCGGCACCCAGGCCGCCGCGATGGGCGGTTTCACCGCCGTCCACGCGATGGCCAACACCACCCCGGTGGCCGACACCGCCGGTGTGGTCGAGCAGGTCTGGCGGCTCGGCCAGGAGGCCGGCTACTGCGACGTGCAGCCGGTCGGCGCCGTCACCGTCGGCCTGGAGGGCAAGAAGCTCGCCGAGCTGGGCGCGATGCACGAGTCCGCGGCCGGTGTCCGGGTCTTCTCCGACGACGGCAAGTGCGTGGACGACGCGGTGCTGATGCGCCGTGCCCTGGAGTACGTCAAGGCCTTCGACGGTGTCGTCGCCCAGCACGCCCAGGAGCCGCGGCTGACCGAGGGCGCCCAGATGAACGAGGGCCAGGTCTCCGGGGAGCTCGGGCTGGGCGGCTGGCCGGCCGTCGCCGAGGAGTCGATCATCGCCCGCGACGTGCTGCTCGCCGCGCACGTCGGCTCCCGGCTGCACGTCTGCCACCTCTCCACGGCCGGCTCGGTCGAGATCGTCCGCTGGGCCAAGTCCAAGGGCTGGGACGTCACCGCCGAGGTCACCCCGCACCACCTGCTGCTCACCGACGAGCTGGTCCGCTCCTACGACCCGGTGTACAAGGTGAACCCGCCGCTGCGCACCGCCGAGGACGTCCAGGCGCTGCGCAAGGCGCTCGCCGACGGCACCATCGACGCCGTCGCCACCGACCACGCGCCGCACCCGGCCGAGGACAAGGACTGCGAGTGGGCCGTGGCCGCGATGGGCATGGTCGGGCTGGAGACCGCGCTGTCGGTCGTGCAGCAGACCATGGTCGACACCGGCCTGCTGAACTGGGAGGGCGTCGCGGACCGGATGTCGCACCGCCCGGCCCGGATCGGCCGTCTCACCGGGCAGGGCCGGCCGATCTCGGTGGGTGAGCCCGCCAACCTGGTGCTCTTCGATCCCGCGTACCGTGGTGCCGTGAACCCCGAGAGCTTCGCGACCCGCAGCCGCAACACCCCTTACAAGGGCATGGACCTGCCCGGACGGGTGCACGCCACCTTCCTGCGCGGTCGCGCCACCGTGCTGGCCGGTGAGCTGGTCGAGCAGGGCGGGCTGAAGTGATGGACCACGCCACGCTCGCCAGGGAGCAGGCGAAGGTCACCGACTGGCCCGGCTACATCGGCTGGTCGATCGGGCTGCTGATCATCATCGGCCTGGTCTACTGGCTGATGCGCCAGGGCTGGAACTGGCGGCGCACCCTGCAGTCCGGGATCCCGCCGCTGCCCGCCGTGCCGGCCCGCCCCGGGCGGACCATCCTGGAGACCAGCGGCCGGTACCACGGCACCACCACCGCCGGGAACTGGCTCGACCGGGTCGTCGCGCACGGCCTGGGCACCCGCAGCCGGGTCGACCTCACCCTCGGCGAGGACGGCCTGCTGGTGCAGCGCCCCGGCGACGTGGACTTCTGGATCCCGGCCGAGCACCTCACCGGCGCCCGGACGGACTCCGGGATCGCCGGCAAGGTCGTCCCCTCCGGGCTGCTGGTGGTCACCTGGACCCACGAGGACACCGAGCTGGACTCCGGCTTCCGGGCCGACCACCCCGACGAGCACACCGCCTGGGTCGAGGCGATCACCCAGCTCGCAACACGTACTACGAAGACGAAGAAGACGGAAGAGGCCGCGCAATGACCGCACCTGCCCCCACCACGCAGCGCCAACGGCGGGAACGCGTCCCCGCCGTGCTCGTCCTGGAGGACGGCCGGACCTTCCGCGGCCAGGCCTACGGCGCCACCGGCGAGACCTTCGGCGAGGCGGTCTTCAACACCGGCATGTCCGGCTACCAGGAGACCCTGACCGACCCGTCGTACCACCGCCAGGTGGTCGTGATGACCGCCCCGCAGATCGGCAACACCGGCTGGAACGACGAGGACGACGAGTCCAAGCAGATCTGGGTCGCCGGCTACGTGGTGCGCGACCCCGCCCGGGTGGCGTCCAACTGGCGTTCCCGCCGCTCGCTGGACGAGGAGCTCGCCCGCCAGGGCGTGGTCGGCATCAGCGGTATCGACACCCGCGCGCTGACCCGCCACCTGCGCGAGCGCGGCGCGATGCGCTGCGGCATCTTCTCCGGCGAGACGCTGGCCGACCCGGCCGAGTTGCTCACCCGGGTGCAGCAGTCGCCCGAGATGAAGGGCGCCGACCTGTGCGCCGAGGTGGCCACCACCGAGCCGTACGTCGTGCCCGCGATCGGTGCGAAGCGCTTCACCGTCGCCGCGCTGGACCTCGGCATCAAGGCGATGACCCCGCAGCGGATGGCCGAGCGCGGCATCGAGGTCCACGTGCTGCCGGCCAACTCCACCCTGGAGGAGGTCTACGCCGTCAACCCGGACGGCGTCTTCTTCTCCAACGGCCCGGGCGACCCGGCCACCGCCGACCACCAGGTCGCCGTCGCGCAGGGCGTGCTGGAGCGGAAGACCCCGTTCTTCGGGATCTGCTTCGGCAACCAGATCCTGGGCCGCGCCCTGGGGTTCGGCACCTACAAGCTCAAGTACGGCCACCGCGGCATCAACCAGCCGGTGCAGGACCGCACCACCGGCAAGGTCGAGGTGACCGCCCACAACCACGGCTTCGCCGTGAACGCGCCGCTGGACCAGGTGAGCGACACCCCCTACGGGCGGGTCGAGGTCTCCCACGTCTGCCTCAACGACGACGTGGTCGAGGGCCTGCAGGCGCTCGACGTGCCCGCCTTCAGCGTGCAGTACCACCCCGAAGCGGCCGCCGGCCCGCACGACGCCGCCTACCTGTTCGACCGCTTCGTGAAGCTCATGGAGGGCCAGCGTGCCTAAGCGCACTGACATCAAGTCCGTCCTGGTGATCGGCTCCGGCCCGATCGTCATCGGCCAGGCCGCCGAGTTCGACTACTCGGGCACCCAGGCCTGCCGCGTCCTCAAGGCCGAAGGCCTGCGGGTCGTGCTGGTCAACTCCAACCCGGCCACGATCATGACCGACCCGGAGATCGCCGACGCCACCTACGTCGAGCCGATCACCCCGGAGTTCGTCGAGAAGATCATCGCCAAGGAGCGCCCCGACGCGCTGCTGCCGACCCTGGGCGGCCAGACCGCGCTCAACACCGCGATCTCGCTGCACGGTGCGGGCACGCTGGACAAGTACGGCGTCGAGCTGATCGGCGCCGACGTCGAGGCGATCAACAAGGGCGAGGACCGCGAGCTCTTCAAGGGCGTCGTCGAGGCGGTCAAGGCCAAGATCGGGTACGGCGAGTCCGCCCGCTCGGTCATCTGCCACACCATGGACGAGGTGCTGGCCGGCGTCGACACCCTCGGCGGCTACCCGGTCGTGGTCCGCCCCTCCTTCACCATGGGCGGCGCCGGCTCCGGCTTCGCCCACAACGAGGAGGACCTGCGCCGCATCGCCGGCCAGGGCCTGGCCCTCTCGCCGACCACCGAGGTGCTCCTGGAGGAGTCCATCCTCGGCTGGAAGGAGTACGAGCTGGAGCTGATGCGCGACAAGAACGACAACGTCGTGGTCGTCTGCTCCATCGAGAACTTCGACCCGATGGGCGTGCACACCGGTGACTCGATCACCGTCGCCCCGGCGATGACCCTCACCGACCGCGAGTACCAGATCCTGCGCGACATCGGCATCGCCGTCATCCGCGAGGTCGGCGTCGACACCGGCGGCTGCAACATCCAGTTCGCCGTCAACCCCGTCGACGGCCGGGTCATCGTCATCGAGATGAACCCGCGCGTCTCCCGCTCCTCGGCGCTCGCCTCCAAGGCCACCGGCTTCCCGATCGCCAAGATCGCCGCCAAGCTGGCCGTCGGCTACACCCTGGACGAGATCCCCAACGACATCACCGAGCAGACCCCGGCCTCCTTCGAGCCGACCCTCGACTACGTCGTGGTCAAGGTCCCGCGGTTCGCGTTCGAGAAGTTCCCGAGCGCCGACGCGACCCTGACCACCACCATGAAGTCCGTCGGCGAGGCCATGGCCATGGGCCGCAACTTCCCCGAGGCGCTGCAGAAGGCGCTGCGCTCGCTGGAGAAGAAGGGCTCCCAGTTCAGCTGGACCGGCCCCCTCGGCGACAAGGCCGAGCTGCTGGTCAAGTCCACCGTGCCGACCGACGGCCGGATCAACACCGTGATGGACGCCATCCGGGCCGGCGCCACCCCGGAGGAGGTCTTCGAGTACACGAAGATCGACCCGTGGTTCGTCGACCAGCTCTTCCTGCTGGACGAGATCGCCGGCGAGCTGGCCGAGGCCGCCGAGCTCACCCCCGAGCTGCTGCGCCACGCCAAGCGGCACGGCTTCTCCGACCAGCAGATCGGCGAGATCCGCGGCCTGCGCCCGGACGTCGTCCGCGAGGTGCGCCACGCGCTCGGCATCCGTCCGGTGTTCAAGACCGTCGACACCTGCGCCGCCGAGTTCGCCGCCAAGACCCCGTACTTCTACTCGTCCTACGACGAGGAGAGCGAGGTCGCCCCGCGAACCAAGCCCGCCGTGATCATCCTCGGCTCGGGCCCCAACCGCATCGGCCAGGGCATCGAGTTCGACTACTCCTGCGTGCACGCCTCCTTCGCGCTCGCCGACGCCGGGTACGAGACCGTCATGGTCAACTGCAACCCGGAGACCGTCTCCACCGACTACGACACCTCCGACCGGCTCTACTTCGAGCCGCTCACCCTGGAGGACGTGCTGGAGATCGTCCACGCCGAGCGGCAGGCCGGACCGCTGGCCGGCGTGATCGTCCAGCTCGGCGGCCAGACCCCGCTGGGCCTGGCCCAGGCGCTCAAGGACAACGGCGTGCCGATCGTCGGCACCCAGCCCGAGGCGATCGACCTCGCCGAGGAGCGCGGCGCCTTCGGCCGCGTGCTGCGCGACGCCGGGCTGCCCGCCCCCAAGCACGGCACCGCCTTCTCCTTCGCGGAGGCCAAGGCGATCGCCGACGAGATCGGCTACCCCGTCCTGGCCCGCCCGTCCTACGTGCTCGGCGGCCGCGGCATGGAGATCGTCTACGACGAGGCCTCGCTCGCCTCCTACCTGGAGCGCCACGCCGGTCTGATCTCCGAGCACCCGGTGCTGATCGACCGCTTCCTGGACGACGCGGTGGAGATCGACGTCGACGCGCTCTACGACGGCACCGAGCTCTACCTCGGCGGCGTCATGGAGCACATCGAGGAGGCCGGCATCCACTCCGGCGACTCCGCCTGCGCGCTGCCCCCGATCACCCTGGGCGGCTACGACATCAAGCGCCTGCGCACCTCCACCGAGGCCATCGCGCGCGGTGTCGGCGTCCGCGGCCTGATCAACATCCAGTTCGCGCTGGCCGGGGACATCCTCTACGTGCTGGAGGCCAACCCGCGCGCCTCCCGCACCGTCCCGTTCACCTCCAAGGCGACCGCCGTGCCGCTGGCCAAGGCCGCCGCCCGGATCTCGCTCGGCGCCACCATCGCCGAGCTGCGCGCCGAGGGCCTGCTCCCGGCCGAGGGCGACGGCGGCACCCTGCCGGCCGACGCCCCGATCGCGGTCAAGGAGGCCGTGATGCCGTGGAGCCGCTTCCGCGACATCCACGGCCGCGGCGTGGACACCGTGCTCGGCCCGGAGATGCGCTCGACCGGTGAGGTCATGGGCATCGACAAGGTCTTCGGCACCGCCTACGCCAAGGCGCAGTCCGGCGCGTACGGCGCGCTGCCGACCAAGGGCAAGGTCTTCGTCTCGGTCGCCAACCGGGACAAGCGCAACCTGGTCTTCCCGGCCCGGGCGCTGGTCGGCCTCGGCTTCGAGGTGCTCGCCACCGCCGGCACCGCCGAGGTGCTGCACCGCGGCGGCATCCCGTCCACCCTGGTGCGCAAGCACAGCGAGGGCGAGGGCCCGAACGGTGAGAAGACGATCGTCCAGCTGATCCACGACGGCGAGGTCGACCTGATCATCAACACGCCGTACGGCACCGGCGGCCGCCTCGACGGCTACGAGATCCGCACCGCCGCGGTCTCCCGCGGGGTGCCCTGCCTGACCACCGTCCAGGCGATGGGCGCGGCCGTCCAGGGCATGGACGCGCTGCTGCGCGACGAGGTCGGAGTGATGTCGCTCCAGGAGCACGCCGAGCTGATCAACGCCGGTCGCAAGTAGCACCACCGCAGTGGGGGGCACCGGAGACGGAATGGTGCCCCCCACTCGTATGCCCGAGTACGGTTTCCGCTGCGGGAGTTGACCCCACTTTGTACAAGTTCCTGTTCGACCTCGTCTTCAAGAAGATGGACCCGGAGAAGGCCCACCACCTCGCCTTCTTCTGGATCCGGCTCGCCTCCTCGGTGCCCGGACTGCGCACCCTGGTGCGGCTGGTGCTCGCCCCGCGCGACCGGGCGCTGCACACCAGAGCCCTCGGCCTGGACCTGCCCGGTCCGTTCGGGCTCGCGGCCGGCTTCGACAAGAACGGCGTCGGCATCGACGGCCTGGCGATGCTCGGCTTCGACTACGTCGAGATCGGCACCATCACCGGTGAGCCCCAGCCCGGCAACCCGGCGCCCCGGCTGTTCCGCCTGGTCGAGGACCGCGCGCTGATCAACCGGATGGGCTTCAACAACCAGGGCTCGGCCCGGGTCGCCGCCCGGCTGGCCGCCCGTCCGCACACCAGCTCCACCCCGGTGATCGGCGTCAACATCGGCAAGACCAAGGTGGTCGAGGAGGCCGACGCCGTCGCCGACTACGTCAAGTCGACCGAGCGGCTGGCGAAGTACGCCGACTACCTGGTGGTCAACGTCAGCTCCCCGAACACCCCCGGACTGCGCAACCTCCAGGCCGTCGACCACCTGCGCCCGCTGCTGGCCGCCGTCCGTGAGGCCGCCGACCGCACCACCGCGCACCACGTGCCGCTGCTGGTCAAGATCGCCCCCGACCTGGCCGACGAGGACATCGACGGGGTCGCCGACCTGGCCCTGGAGCTCGGCCTGGACGGCATCATCGCCACCAACACCACGATCGGCCGCGAGGGCCTGCGGGCCGACCCGCAGCGGGTCGAGGAGATCGGCATGGGCGGCCTGTCCGGCGCCCCGCTGAAGGCCCGCGCCCTGGAGGTGCTGCAGCGCCTGCGCGCCCGCACCGGGGGCCGGCTGACGCTGGTCTCGGTCGGCGGCGTGGAGACCGCCGAGGACGCCTGGCAGCGGATCATCCACGGCGCAGACCTCGTGCAGGGCTACAGCGCCTTCATCTACGAGGGGCCGTTCTGGTGCCGCCGGATCCACCGGGGCCTCTCGGCCCGGGTCCGCGCCGCGGGCTTCCGCAACCTGGCGGCGGCCGTCGGCAGCGCCGTCCGCAGCTCGTGACCTCCGTACAGGATCCCGTACAGAATCCGGAAAGGACGACATGACCCTCGCCCCGTTCGGCGCCCGGCTGCGCCGAGCCCTCGACACCCGCGGCCAGCTCTGCGTCGGCATCGACCCCCACGCCTCCCTGCTCTCCGCCTGGGGGCTCGGCGACGACCTCGCCGGGCTGGAGACCTTCAGCCGCACGGTGGTGGAGGCGCTGGCCGACCGGGTGGCCGTGCTCAAGCCGCAGGCCGCCTTCTTCGAGCGCTTCGGCAGCAAGGGCGTCGCGGTGCTGGAGAGGACCGTCGAGGAGGCCCGCGCGGCCGGTGCGCTGGTCCTGATGGACGCCAAGCGCGGCGACATCGGCTCCACCATGGCCGCCTACGCGGAGGCCTTCCTGGCGCCCGGCAGCCCGCTGTTCTCGGACGCCCTCACGGTCAGCCCGTACCTGGGCTTCGGCTCGCTGCGCCCGGCCCTGGACCTGGCCCGCGAGCAGGGCTGCGGGGTGTTCGCGCTGGCGCTCACCTCCAACCCGGAGGGTGCCGAGGTGCAGCGAGCGGTCGGTGCGGACGGCGAGCCGGTCGCCGCGTCCGTGCTGCGCCAGCTGGCGGCCGAGAACGCGGACGCCGCGCCGCTGGGCTCCTACGGTGCGGTGGTCGGCGCGACGCTGGCCGACGCCGGCGTGGACCTGGCCATCAACGGCCCGCTGCTGGCCCCCGGGATCGGCGCCCAGGGCGCGACCATGGCGGACCTGCCGCGGGTGTTCGGCGCCTCGGTGATCAACGTGGTGCCGAGCGTCAGCCGGGACGTGCTCAAGCACGGGCCGTCGGTGCCGGCCCTGCGGGAGGCGGCGGAGCGCTTCGTCGGCGAGTTCGCGGACGCCGTCAAGTAGCGCGGGCGGCCCGGCCGGTAGCCGATCGGTAGCCGGGTGGTGACCGTGCGCAGTGTCCGCAGGACGGCGGGGCGGCACCGGAGTTGACGTGAGCGCCGTCACATCGACCCCGTCAAAGTTTCGCAATCGCGGTCATTTTGCCCTGGAAAGTCCTGGTCGGCCTTGGCTGACCAGGACTTTTCGTGTTCTTTTCCTGACGCGGCGCCGCAATCCGGGTAGTGTCCGGCGATAGGTCATCGGCGAGTTGCGAATCCCGCAGCTCCCGCAGGTCAGGGCCCTGTGGTTCCCCATTGGGCTCCCCTTGCGGACGGTGTCCTGAGTACCGAACCAGTCATAGCTCAATCCCTTCCTTCCACACCCTGAGGTGAACGGCGTGGCTCTTCCGCCCCTTACCCCTGAACAGCGCACCGCCGCGCTCGCCAAGGCCGCCGAGGCTCGCCGGGAGCGCGCCGAGGTCAAGAACCGGCTCAAGCACTCCGGCGCCTCCCTGCACGAGGTGATCAAGGCCGGCAAGAACGACAACGATGTCATCGGCAAGATGAAGGTGTCGGCCCTGCTGGAGTCCCTTCCGGGCGTCGGCAAGGTTCGCGCCAAGCAGATCATGGAGCGCCTCGGCATCAGCGAGAGCCGCCGTGTCCGCGGTCTCGGAACGAACCAGATCGCCTCCCTGGAGCGGGAGTTCGGCGGTGGCGCCGCCTGACCGTGCCCCCGTGGTCCCGGGATCGTCCGCGATCCGGGATAATCGGTGCATGAGTGAGCGTCCGCGGCTGACCGTGCTCTCCGGCCCCTCGGGGGTCGGCAAGAGCACGGTCGTCGCTCATATGAGGAAGATGCACCCCGAGGTCTGGCTCTCGGTGTCGGCCACCACCCGGCACCCGAGGCCCGGCGAGAAGAACGGTGTCCAGTACCACTTCGTCGACAACGACGAGTTCGACAAGCTGATCGCCAACGGCGAGTTGCTGGAATGGGCCGAGTTCGCGGGCAACCGCTACGGCACCCCCCGTGCGGCCGTGCTGGAGAAGCTGGAGCGCGGCGAGCCCGTCCTGCTGGAGATCGACCTGCAGGGCGCCCGCCAGGTGCGCGAGTCGATGCCGGAGGCCCAGCTGGTCTTCCTGGCGCCGCCGAGCTGGGACGAGCTGGTCCGCCGGCTGACCGGCCGGGGCACCGAGGCGCAGGACGTGATCGCGCGGCGGCTGGAGGCGGCCAAGGTCGAGCTCGCGGCCGAGGCCGAGTTCGACACCACCCTTGTCAACACCTCCGTCGAGCAGGTAGCGGCCGAACTGCTAGCCTTGCTCGGTGTAGCCTGACCTGTCAGTCTTTTCCACCCTTTCGGAAGGTTTTCGCGTGTCCTCTTCCATGACCGCGCCCGAGGGCATCATCAACCCGCCGATCGACGAGCTGCTTGAGGCCACCGACTCGAAGTACAGCCTCGTGATCTACGCCGCCAAGCGCGCGCGCCAGATCAACGCTTACTACTCCCAGCTCGGCGAGGGCCTGCTGGAGTACGTCGGCCCGCTGGTCGACACCCACGTGCACGAGAAGCCGCTGTCGATCGCGCTGCGCGAGATCAACGCGGGCATGCTGACCGCCGAGGCGATCGAGGGCGCTGCCTGAGGCAGCCCCGTATGTTTCCCGGAGGGCCGGGCGGAATCACTCCGCCGGGCCCTCCGGCGTTTTCGGCGGGGTCGCCGGTTGTGGGCCGGGCCACGGTGTGGGGGGTGGCTGAGGGGCCGTAGGGTGGGCGGGTTCCCGATGCGGAGAAAGGCCGGTAGATGAACGCGAGTGTGGACGCTCCCCGGGTGGCTCTGGGCGTCAGCGGCGGGATCGCCGCCTACAAGGCGTGCGAGCTGCTGCGCCGGTTCACCGAGTCCGGCCATCAGGTCACCGTGGTGCCGACCGCGGCGGCGCTGCACTTCGTCGGCGAGGCCACCTGGGCCGCGCTGTCCGGCCGCCCGGCCGCCACCGAGACCTGGGAGCGCGTGCACGAGGTGCCGCACGTGCGGATCGGGCAGCAGGCCGACCTGGTGGTGGTCGCCCCCGCCACCGCCGACCTGATCGCCAAGGCCGCCCACGGGCTCGCCGACGACCTGCTGACCAACACCCTGCTCACCGCCCGTTGCCCGGTCGTCCTGGCGCCCGCCATGCACACCGAGATGTGGGAGCACCCGGCCACCCGGGAGAACGTCGCCACCCTGCGGCGACGCGGTGTGATCGTGCTGGAGCCGGCCGTCGGGCGGCTCACCGGCAAGGACACCGGCAAGGGGCGGCTGCCCGAGCCCGGCGCGATCTTCGAGGCCTGCCGGGCCGTGCTGCGCCGCGGCGGGGCGGTGCCCACCGACCTGGCCGGCCGGCACGTGGTGGTCTCGGCCGGCGGCACCCGGGAGCCGCTGGACCCGGTGCGCTTCCTCGGCAACCGATCCTCCGGCAAGCAGGGCTACGCGCTCGCCGTGACCGCCGCGGCGCGCGGGGCGCGGGTGACCCTCGTCTCGGCCAACGCCGAGCTGCCCGACCCGGCCGGGGTGGACGTGGTGCACGCCTCGACCGCGCTGGAGCTGCGCGAGGCGGCGCTGAAGGCGGCCGCGGACGCGGACGCCGTGGTGATGGCCGCCGCGGTGGCGGACTTCCGGCCCGCCGAGTACGCGACCGGCAAGATCAAGAAGGTCGAGGGGGTCGAGCCGGCGCCGGTCGCGCTGGTCCGCAACCCCGACGTGCTGGCCGAGCTGTCGGGGCACCGGCCCCGTTCGGGCCAACTGGTGGTGGGTTTCGCGGCGGAGACCGACGACGTGCTCGCGAACGGCCGCGCCAAGCTCGCCCGCAAGGGCTGCGACCTGTTGGTCGTCAACGAGGTGGGCAACGGAAAGGCCTTCGGGCAGGACGTCAACGAGGCCGTGGTGCTGGGGGCGGACGGCAGTGAGACCCCCGTACCGGTCGGGCCCAAGGAGGCGCTCGCGGACGTCGTCTGGGACCTGGTCGCAAAGCGGATGGAACCGGGTCGGAACTGATCGGGTCCCGCTGGAGAACGGTCTTGATTTCCGGAAGCGGGTGACGTTCGACGGAAGCAGACCGTTAGAATCCAGGAATCAAGTCTTTCCGGATGTCCCCGGTCTCGCCGGGGGCCTTCAGTCAGCAGCCGCTGCAACCCCAGGGAGCGCTGTGTCTCGCCGCCTGTTCACCTCGGAATCCGTGACCGAGGGACACCCCGACAAGATCGCTGACCAGATCAGCGACACCATCCTTGACGCTCTCCTGCGGGAGGACCCGACCTCCCGGGTCGCCGTGGAGACGCTCATCACCACCGGCCAGGTGCACGTGGCCGGCGAGGTGACCACCAAGGCGTACGCGCCGATCGCCCAGCTCGTCCGGGACAAGATCCTGGAGATCGGCTACGACAGCTCCAAGAAGGGCTTCGACGGCGCCTCCTGCGGCGTGTCGGTGTCCATCGGTGCCCAGTCGCCCGACATCGCGCAGGGTGTCGACACCGCGTACGAGGCCCGGGTCGAGGGCGACGAGGATGACCTGGACAAGCAGGGGGCCGGCGACCAGGGGCTGATGTTCGGCTACGCGTCCGACGAGACGCCCGAGCTGATGCCGCTGCCGATCACCCTGGCGCACCGCCTCTCCCGCCGCCTCACCGAGGTGCGCAAGAACGGGACCATCCCGTACCTGCGCCCCGACGGCAAGACCCAGGTCACCATCGAGTACGACGGCGACAAGGCCGTCCGCCTCGACACCGTGGTCGTCTCCACCCAGCACGCCAGTGACATCGACCTGGAGTCGCTGCTCACCCCGGACATCCGCGAGTTCGTCGTGGAGCCGGAGCTGAAGGCGCTGGCCGACCAGGGCATCAAGCTGACCACCGACGGTTACCGCCTGCTGGTCAACCCGACCGGCCGCTTCGAGATCGGCGGCCCGATGGGCGACGCCGGCCTCACCGGCCGCAAGATCATCATCGACACCTACGGCGGCATGGCCCGCCACGGTGGCGGCGCCTTCTCCGGCAAGGACCCGTCCAAGGTGGACCGCTCGGCCGCGTACGCGATGCGCTGGGTGGCGAAGAACATCGTCGCCGCCGGCCTCGCCAGCCGCGCCGAGGTGCAGGTCGCGTACGCGATCGGCAAGGCCGAGCCGGTCGGCCTGTTCGTGGAGACCTTCGGAACCGAGACCGTGCCGGTCCTCTCGATCCAGAGGGCCGTCTCCGAGGTCTTCGACCTCCGCCCGGCCGCGATCATCCGTGACCTGGACCTGCTGCGGCCGATCTACTCCCAGACCGCCGCGTACGGCCACTTCGGCCGGGAGCTGCCGGACTTCACCTGGGAGCGCACCGACCGGGTGGAGCAGCTGAAGGCTGCCGTCCAGGACTGACGCGCGCTCCGTGCAGCGGCGCCCGCCCCGGCTCGGGGTGGGCGCCGCGCCGTTTTGTGCGCGGCGGCTTCTCTGCGGGGGGGGTCTGTGCGCGGTGGCTTTGTGCGGGGTGGCTTTGTGCGCGGTGGCTTTGTGCGCGGTGTCGGTGTGACCTGGTAGTAGTTGGGAGCGATGAGCAGCACAGGGGAGAACGGGGCCGCCGAGCCGGAGCAGCTGGCGTTCATCCGGGAGACGGTCAAGCGGGCCAAGCCCCGGACGTGGCACGGGGCCAAGCGGGCCGAGCACCTGCCGGTGGCCCGGGTCGTGGTGGACAAGGGCGTGCTCACCATCGACAAGCTCTTCGACTACGAGGTGCCGGCCGCCATGGCCGAGGAGGCCCAGCCGGGCGTCCGGGTGCGGGTGCGCTTCGGGGCGCGGGTGGTCAGGGGGCAGCGCGAGGGCGGGGAACTCCATGACGGGTTCATCGTCGCCCGGCTGGAGAAGAGCGACTTCGCCGGCCCGCTCGCCCCGCTCGCCCAGGTGCTCTCGCCCGAACCGGTGCTCACCCCGCAACTGCTCCGGCTCTGCCGCACCGTCGCCGACCGGTACGCCGGCACGCTTGCCGACGTGCTGCAGCTCGCCGTGCCGCCCCGGCACGCCAAGGCCGAGGCCGAACCCTCCCCACCGCCGCTGCCGCGCCCGCCGGTCCCTGCCCCCGGCGGCTGGCAGCGCTACCCGGCCGGGCCCGACCTCCTCGCCGCGCTGGCGGGCGGCGGATCGCCGCGCGCCGTGTGGGCCGCCCTGCCCGGGCCCGGCTGGCCGTACGAAATCGCCCGGGCGGTCGCGGCCACGCTGGCCGGCGGGCGCGGCGCGCTCGTGGTGCTGCCGGACCGGCGGTCGGTGGCCCGGGTCGACCAGGCGCTGACCGAGCTGCTCGGACCGGGGATGCACATGGCGCTGGAGGCCGAACTCGGCCCGCGCGAGCGCTACCGGCGCTGGCTCGCGGTCAGCCGCGGCTCGGTGCACGCCGCGATCGGCACCAGGGCCACCATGTTCGCGCCGGTGCGCGACCTCGGGCTGGTGGTGGTCTGGTCCGACGGCGACGGCAGCCACAGCGACCCGCGCGCCCCCCACCCGCACGTGCGCGAGGTCGCGCTGCTGCGCGCCGCCGAGGAGGGTGCGGCCGTCCTGCTCGGCGGGCACGCGGTGACCGTCGAGGGCGCCCAGCTGGTCAGCACCGGTTGGGCGCGGCCGCTGGTCGCCGACCGGGAGATGGTCCGGCAGGTCGCGCCCCGGGTACGCACCGTCACCGACCAGGACCAGCACCGGGACGCCGCCGCCCAGGCCGCCCGGCTGCCCTCGATCGCCTGGGAGGCCGCCCGGGAGTCGCTGGCGGCCGGGCACCCGGTGCTCATCCAGGTGCCCCGGCGCGGCTACGTGCCCCGGCTGGCCTGCGGACGCTGCCGCACCCCCGCCCGCTGCCGACGCTGCGAGGGGCCGCTGGAGGCGCCCGCCGCGGACGCCGGGCTGAGCTGCAGCTGGTGCGGGGAGGCCGAGAACGACTGGCACTGCCCCGAGTGCGGCTCCTTCCGGCTACGGGCCCAGGTGATCGGCGCCCGGCGCACCGCGGAGGAGCTGGGCAAGGCGTTCCCGCGGATCCCGGTCCGGACCTCGGGGCGGGACGCGGTGCTGGACACCGTGCCGGACGAGCCCTCGTTGGTGATCTCCACCCCCGGGGCGGAGCCGTTGGTCGAGGGCGGCACCGGGTACGGCGCGGTGCTGCTGCTCGACGGCTGGGCACTGCTCAGCCGGCCCGACCTGCGGGCCGGGGAGGAGACCCTGCGGCTCTGGCTGGCGGCGGCCGCGCTCGCCCGGCCCTCGACGGAGGGCGGGACGGTCGTCGTGGTCGCCGAGCCGTCGGCCCGGCCGGTGCAGGCGCTGGTGCGCTGGGACCCGCTGGGGCACGCCGGGCTGGAGCGGGACGAACGGGCGCAGCTGCACTTCCCGCCGGTGTCGCGGATGGCCGCGGTGAGCGGGAGCCCGGCCGCCGTCGCCGACCTGCTGAACCTGATCCGGCTGCCGGAGGGCGCCGACGTGCTCGGACCGGTGCCGGTGCCCGCCCTGCGCGGGGAGGAACAGGAGCGGGCGCTGCTGCGGGTGGCGCCCGGGCAGGGGACCGCGCTGGCGGCGGCGCTCAAGGCGGCGCAGATCGCGCGGATCGCGCTGCGGACGGCTGAGCCGGTGCGGGTGCGGGTGGATCCGACGGACATCGGGTAGCGGCGGGGCTCGGGGCTGGGGCGCTGGGGGCGGGCCGGGGCGGGGTGAGTGGGCCACCCCGCCCCGGGCGGCCCGGGTGTGGCGGGGCTGGTCAGCCGCGGAGGGGGATGCCGGTCTGGGGGCGTTCGGCGGGCGTGCGGTCGCGGTCGATGGGGGTGCGGTCGTGGGCGTTGCGCTCCAGGCTGGAGCGGTCGAGGCCGCCCTGGCGGGCCGCGGGAACGGTGGCGGCCAGGCCGCCGCGTTCGGCGGGGGCGGGGAGCTCCTCGGAGCGGTCCGGGCGGGTGGGGCCCGGGACGGCGCCGCTGGCGGCGAGGAGCTCGCTGGTCGGGCGGCGCATGCCGTAGCGGCGGTGCACCGCCTGCTTGGTGACCCCGAGGGCGGAGCCCACCGAGTCCCAGGAGAAGCCCAGCGCCCGGTCGAACTCGACCGCCGCCGCCACCAGGGTCTCCACGCTCTCCCGCAGCTCCTGCGCCAGGCGCACCGTCGGCGCCGGAGCCCGTCCGTACACCACGAAGCCGGCCGAGGTGCTCGGACGGCGCGGTCGGTAGACGTTGCCCAGCTGGGCGGTGAGCGTCCGCAGCGCGTCGACCTGGCGCCTCACCCGCTCGATGTCCCGCACCAGCAGGTGCAGGCTCGCCCGTGCCCGGGCGTCGTGGTTGATCTGCTCAGCCATGGCCTACGTGCCACCTTCCGTACGGTTCAGCTCGGCCGGAGCGCGGTGTCCCGTGCGCCCGGCCCCGGTCAATCTCTCTTGACCAACGCCGAAGCGGGGGCCGGGGTAACGCGGCTCGGCAGGTTCGGGATATGCCAGTAGCCGATGCGGGCGTCCGCGGACGGCCCGTCGGGGCGCCCGGGCGGGTTGCATAGACTTGCGGGGAACCAGTCGTTGCCCGTAGCCCGCGCCCACCCCGGACAGGAGCCCGTACCCCGTGGCGATCCAGCCGATCCGTCTCTTCGGAGACCCCGTCCTGCGGGCCACCGCCCAGCCGGTGACCACCTTCGACAAGGAACTGCGCAACCTGGTCTCCGATCTCACCGACACCATGCTCGATGCCCCCGGCGCCGGCCTGGCCGCGCCCCAACTCGGCGTCTCGCTAAGGGTGTTCACGTACCACGTGGACGGCGTCACCGGGCACCTGATCAACCCGGACCTGTCACTCAGCGAGGACGAGCAGGAGGGCCCGGAGGGCTGCCTGTCGCTGCCCGGACTGCGCTACGACACCAGGCGCGCGTACGGCGTGGTGGCCAAGGGCTTCAACATGTACGGCGACCCGGTCACGCTGGAGGGCACCCAGCTGCTCGCCCGGTGCATCCAGCACGAGACCGACCACCTGGACGGCATCATCTTCATCGACCGGCTCGACCGGGAGCAGCGCAAGGCCGCGCTGAAGGCCATCCGGGAGACCGACTGGGGCACCGGACCGGCGCCCGTCGTCAAGGTCTCGCCGCACAGCACCTTCGGCTCGGCGCGCTGAGTTCGCCCCGCGCTGAGTTCGCCCCGCGCCGAGTTCGCCCCGCGCTGAGCCCGTTCCTCGCTGAGCCCGTTCCTCGATTTCCGTATACAGAAAGGCACTTGATGCGTCTCGTCTTCGCCGGCACCCCCGAGGTCGCCGTTCCCGCCCTGGACGCGCTGATCGCCTCCGACCGCCACGAGGTCGTCGCGGTGGTCACCCGCCCCGACGCCCCCGCCGGGCGCGGGCGCAAGCTGGTCGCCAGCCCCGTCGCCCAGCGCGCCGAGGAGGCCGGGATCGAGGTCCTCAAGCCGGCGAAGCCCAGCGACCCGGACTTCGTCGCCCGGCTCACCGAACTCGCCCCCGACTGCTGCCCGGTGGTCGCCTACGGCGCGCTGCTGCGGCCCGGCACCCTGGAGATCCCCAAGCACGGCTGGGTCAACCTGCACTTCTCGCTGCTGCCCGCCTGGCGCGGTGCGGCCCCGGTCCAGCACTCGGTGCTCGCCGGTGACGAGGTGACCGGCGCCTCCACCTTCCTGATCGAGCAGGGCCTGGACTCCGGCCCGGTCTACGGCGTGATCACCGAGGAGATCCGCCCGGCCGACACCAGCGGTGAACTGCTCACCCGGCTGTCGTTCTCCGGCGCCCGGCTGCTCGCCGCCACCATGGACGGCATCGCGGACGGCTCGCTGCACGCCGTGCCGCAGCCGGCCGAGGGCGTCACGCTCGCGCCGAAGATCACCGTCGAGGACGCCCGGATCGACTGGAGCCACCCGGCACTTCGGATCGACCGGGTGGTGCGTGGCTGCGCGCCGGCACCGGGGGCGTGGACGGAGTTCCGGGGCGAGCGGCTGAAGGTCACCGGGCCGGTCAAGCTGCTGCCGGAGGCGGCCGAGCTGGCGCCGGGCGAGGTCGCGATGGCGGGCAAGAACAGCGTGCGGGTCGGGACCGGGTCGCACGACATCGAGCTGGGGGAGGTGCGTCCGCAGGGCAAGAAGGAGATGCGGGCGGCCGACTGGGCGCGCGGGGCGCGGCTGGAGGCGGGGGAGCGGTTCGGGGCCCGGGGGGACGGCTCCGAGGGCTGACCGTCGGGTTTGGCGTTACTGTTCGTTCGAGCCGTGCGAGCCGTGCGAGCCGTGCGAGCCGTTCGGTTTGTTCGATTCATTCGGTTCGTTCAAGATCTTCCGATAACCATCGCAGCACTTTGAGGTTTCTGTGAGCACCCCCAGTACCCCCGGCACGTCCGGCACGTCCGGCGCCAAGCGGGCGCCCCGCCCGCACCGCCGTCCCAAGAAGGACCCGGCCCGGATCGTCGCGTTCCGGGCGCTGCGCGCCGTCGACGAGCGGGACGCGTACGCCAACCTGATCCTGCCCTCCCTGCTCCGCGAGGCGGAGCAGAAGGGCATGGACCGGCGCGACGCCGCCCTCGCCACCGAACTCGTCTACGGCACCCTGCGGCTGCAGGGCACCTACGACGCGGTCATCGCGGCCTGCATCGACCGGCCGCTGAGCAAGGTCGACCCGCCGGTCCTCGACGTGCTCTCGCTCGGCGCCCACCAGCTGCTCACCACCCGCATCCCCAGCCACGCGGCCGTCTCGGCGACCGTCGAGCTGGCCCGGGTGGTGCTCGGCGACGGCAAGGCCAAGTTCGTCAACGCCGTGCTGCGCCGGATCAGCGCGCACGACCTGGACGCCTGGATCGAGCGGGTCGCGCCCTCGTACGACAAGGACGCCGAGGACCACCTGGCGGTCGTGCACTCGCACCCGCGCTGGGTGGTCTCCGCGCTCTGGGACTCGCTCGGCCGCTGGCAGCCGGACGCCTCCGGGCGCACCGCGATCGAGGAACTGCTGCGGGCCGACAACGAGCGGCCCGAGGTCACCCTGGTCGCCCGGCCCGGCCGGGCCACCGTCGGTGAACTGGCCGACGTGCTGCCGGAGGCCCAGCCCGGGCGCTGGTCCCCGTTCGCGCTGCGGCTCGCCGAGGGCGGCGACCCGGGCGCGCTGGACGCCGTCCGGGAGAACCGGGCCGGTGTGCAGGACGAGGGCAGCCAGCTGGTCGCGCTGGCGCTGGCCGCCGCGCCGCTGGAGGGCCCGGACCGGCTCTGGCTGGACGGCTGTGCCGGCCCCGGCGGCAAGGCCGCACTGCTCGGCGCGCTCGCCGCGGAGCGGGGCGCCGGGCTGGTCGCCAGCGAGAAGCAGCCGCACCGGGCCCGGCTGGTGGCGCGGGCCCTGGAGGGCAACCCCGGGCCGTACACGGTGATCGCGGCCGACGGGACCCGCCCGGCCTGGCGCTCCGGCGGCTTCGACCGCGTCCTGGTCGACGTGCCGTGCTCCGGTCTGGGCGCACTGCGCCGCCGTCCGGAGGCGCGCTGGCGCCGCCGGCCGGCCGACGTCGCCGCCTTCGGCCCGCTCCAGCGGGACCTGCTGCGCTCGGCGATCGAGGCCACCCGGATCGGCGGGGTGGTCGGCTACGCGACCTGCTCGCCGCACCTCGCGGAGACCCGGGCGGTCGTCGACGACGTGCTGCGCGGGGAGGGCGGCCGGGTCGAGTGGATCGACGCGCGGCCGCTGCTGCCCGGTGTCCCGGCGCTCGGCGACGGTCCGGACGTGCAGCTGTGGCCGCACCTGCACGGGACGGACGCGATGTACCTGGCGCTGCTGCGGCGGACCGCCTGAGGCGTGGGCCCACCCCCGACGTCCGCGTTGCGTGGGATGCGGACGGGAGGGCCCCGCCCCGGCGGCGGGTTGGACCAACCGGAGGGGGGGGCGGCCGGGGGGGGGGCTGGTTTCGATGAAGTGGGTGTGGCCG
>NZ_JBHXEG010000087.1:0-12363 GCF_042724935.1 Kitasatospora sp. NPDC127060 | reverse complement strand
GGGGGGCCCCCACTTCCCGGGCCGGCCCGGGTTGTCCGGGGGGGGGGGGGGGGGCCCCGCGTGGGGGGGGGCCCCCCCCGCGGGGCCGGGTTGGGGCCGGCCCGGGCGGGGGGCCCCCGGCCCGGTCGGCGGCTTGCACCTCCCGTAGGGGGAGGCGGCAGGGTGGTGGGCATGAACGGCGATGCGCTCCCCTCGTTCCTCACCATCGGTGAGCTGGCCCGACGGACCGGGCTGACGGTGAAGACCGTCCGGTTCTACTCGGACCAGGGGATCGTGCCGCCGGCCGACCGCAACCCGGCCGGCCACCGGCGGTACGGCGCGGACGCCGTCGCCCGCCTGGATCTGGTGCGTACCCTGCGGGAACTCGGGCTCGGGCTGCCGGAGGTCCGGCAGGTGCTGGGGCGGGAGCGTGCGCTGGCCGAGGTCGCTGCGGCGCACGCTGCGGCACTGGAGGCGCGGATCCGGGTGCTGCGGCTGCGGCAGGCGGTGCTGCGGGCGGTGGCCGTGCGCGGGGCGACCGCAGAGGAGTTGACGCTCGTGCACCAGTTGGCGCAGTTGACGGAGGGTGAACGGGGGCGCCTGGTCGGGGAGTTCCTGGCCGAGGTGTTCGGGTCGGGGGGTTCCGGGCTTTCGGGGGGTTCGGGGGGTTCGGGTGTGGCGGAGGTGCGGGGTGGGCGGTTCGGCGGGGTCGCGCGGTCGTTGACGCCGGAGCTGCCGGAGGATCCGTCGGCCGAACAGGTCGAGGCCTGGGTGGAGTTGGCGCAGCTGGCCGGGGACGCCGGGTTCCGGGCACTGATGCGTGGGCTGGCGGAGGGCGAGGCCGCGGAGGGCGGCGAGGGGTCCGTGCCCCGGCCCGGACTGGCGGTGCTGGTACGGGAGTTGGCCGGTCCGCTGGTGGCGGCGGGGGTGGCGCCGGAGTCGGGGTCGGAGCCGGAGCCGGTGTCGGGTTCGGTGTCGGGTTCGGTGTCGGGTTCGGGTTCGGGGGAGGCGGCGCGGGTGGTCACCGTGCTGCTGGAGCGGTACGCGGGGCTGGTGGGTGCGGCGGGGGCGCCGGACCCGCTGCGGGCCCGGCTGGTGGAGCGGCTCACGGCGATGGCGGACCCCCGGCGGGAGCGGTACATGGAGCTGCTGGCGGTGGTCAACGGGTGGGCGGCGCCCGAGAGTTCGGCGGCGGTGCTGGACTGGGCGGCGCGGGCGGTGCGGTCCGCCGGCTGAGCGGGCGGGCCGTCACAGTCACCGGCGCGGCGGGCCTGGGCAGTTGGTGAGGAAGGCGTGGGCCTGGGCGCGGAGGTGGTCGACCGGCGGGTCCTCGCAGATCACCTCCATGCCCAGGGCGGTGCTGTGGCTCAGGTGGTGGTACGACTGGTAGGCGAGGTAGGGGCGGTGGTCGTCCAGGGGGTCCAGCCCTACCGTGAGGGTCGCGTAGAGGTCGTGCTGCTTCCCGGTGCCCGTGTCGGTGACGTCCGTGCGGGAGAGCTGCCACTCGAACTCGTACGGCTCGGGTTCGGCGGGCAGGTCGAGCAGGGCCTGGGCGAACCGGCGGACCTCGTCCGGGTCGGCGAACGGGAGCGACTCCGACCAGAACGGTGCGGCCGCCAACAGCTCCCAGTCGGTGCCGTTGTGGCGGATCGCCAGCTCCCATTCGCCGCGCTGGTCCAGCCATCGGCAACTGAGGATCGGATCCATGGTGGTCAACCTCCCTGTGGTGCCGGACCGTTACGTTTTCTCCTCATCGTGGCACACCTGGGCGGGCGAGGGCCCCCACGGCGTGACCGGTCCTCCGGCGGCTTGCCAGGCTTCCTGCAGCGGACGGTAGTCGAGCACGGTGATGCCGTGGTCGGTGAGCAGCCGTCGGGCCTCGGGGGAGACCAGGAACTCGTAGTCGGAGCGGCGCACGCGCCAGCCGTCGTCGGCCTGGTCGCGGTGCGGGGGGACGTGGCGGTGGGGGCCGGTGGCGAGGCTCGGGTGGACGGCCCACTCGGTCAGGCCCGGCGGGAGGGCGGCGAGCAGTCGGGCGTAGTGGGCGGGCTTGTCGTCCAGGGGGACGGCGAAGCTGTCGAGGAAGCCGTGGTCGACCACCGGCAGGCCGCGCTCGCGCAGCCGGGCCAGCGCGGGCGGCAGCCAGACCCGTACCGCCAGGCCGTACTCGGCGCCGAGGGCGAGGGTGAGGTCGAGGACGTCGTCACGGCCGCCGTCGGCCAGGCAGTGGAAGTCCAGGTGGGTCGGACTGAGGCTGAGGCCGGTCGCCTCGACCGCGTCGATCTGGGCGCGGAACTCGCGCTCCACGTGGTCGAGTCGGGCCCCGGCGGCGAGTGCGGCGCGGCCGGCCGGGGTGGGGGCGTACAGCTCGCCGTCCGGGGCGAGCAGGGAGGACACCTGGTCGCGGGCGGCCAGCGGGCCCCAGCGCAGGTGCGGCGCCTCGCAGACCAGGGTGAGATGGATGCCGAAGGGGATCTCCGGGTGGCGGCGCAGGAGTCGGAGCGCGTGCGGGGCGGCGTGGCAGGGCGTCATCAGGCTGCAGGAGGCCGCGATGCCCTGCTGGACGGCCTCGATGACGGCGAGGTTGACGGACTCGTCCAGGCCGAGGTCGTCGCAGTTGAGGAGCAGGAGGCGGGCGTCGGGCGGGTGGCCGAGGAGCTGGTTGGCGCGCGGGGCGTCCGGGGCGGGGGCTGTGCGGGCTGTGGTGGGCACGGGTGCAGTCTCACCCGGGGGGAGGGGTGGACGCGCGGGGATTTCCGCTCGGACGGGGCCTCGCGCGCCTAGTCGGCGGTGGTGGGGTGCCAGGGGCGGTCGGGGCGGGTCTGGACGGGGGCCGAGGTGAGGCGCAGGGCGTAGACCTCGTGGTCCGGGGCGGGGGACGGGACCGGGCCGAGGTACTCGTGACCGGTCAGGTGGCACCAGGCGGGCAGGTCGAGCGGGGCGGCGGGGTCGGTGGTCTGGATGTGGACCACGGCGCCGGCCGGGAGGTGGGCGATCTGCGCGCGCAGGCGGAGCAGGAGCTGGACGCAGAGCAGGCCGGTGCCGTCGACGGTGAGGTCGGCTGTGCCGCTGACTTCGGTGGCGGCGTTGGTGGTGGTGGCGGCGTCGGGGGTGGTCATCGGGGGGTCTCCTGGGTGATGCGCCAGAGGCGGCGGGGCAGTTCGCCCTCCTCGAAGGGGTGGACCTCGGTGAGGTGCCAGCCCTCGGCGAGCCGGTCCACCAGCTCGCGGGGGAAGAAGTGGACGGCGAAGCCGCCGTGCTCCCAGATGTCGTCCCCGTGGCCGGTGCCGGCGCCGAAGTGGGCGTCGCCGGTGTGGCGGACGGTGTAGACGAAGGTGCCGCCCGGGCGCAGGACCCGGCGGACCTCGGCGACCAGCGCCGTGACCTCCTCGGTGCCGAGCGCCATGCAGAGCAGCATGTGGGCGAACACCGCGTCGACGGAGGCGTCCGGGAGGGGCAGCGGGTCGCGGACGTCGTGCACGGCGGTGCGGACCCGCTCGGCCAGGCCCTGCTCGGCGGCGGCGGTGCGCAGCTGCTCCAGGCCGGTCGGGCTGAAGTCGGTGGCCAGCACGGTGAATCCGGTACGGGCGAAGTGGAGGGCGTCGCGGCCGTGGCCGGCGCCGAGTTCGAGCACCTGGTGGGCGCCGGCGGCGGCGAAGGTCCGGGCGGCGTACTCGGCGGGGGCGGACGGCTGCTCGCCGTACATCCCGGGGTGGGCGTGGTACGTCCGCTGCCAGTGCGCGCGTTGGGCCTCGGCGAGGGCGGGCTCCCGGTCGGGTGACGGGTGGGGCGTCGGGTCGGGAGTGCGGGTCATGGTGGTGCCCTTCGCGGGGGTTGCGCCGTGGTGCGGGTGGTGCGGGCCGTTCGGATGGGGCGGGTGGTAGGGGTGGTTCGGGTGGTTCCGGTTCAGCCTAGGGCGTGGGGTGGCCGGGTGGCCGGCTGGGTGGGGGTCCGGCCTCGGCCTCGGCCTCGGGCTTGGTCACGGCCTCGGGATGTGCCGGTGCTCGGGGGCGGTGCCGCCGAGGCGGGTGAGCAGGGTGGACAGCTGGGTGAGGTCACCGCTGCTCCACTGGGCGGGGGCGAAGTGCTCGGCGGCGACCTGTCGGGCGGTGTGCAGCATCTCGGCGAGCCGTTCGCGGCCGGTCGGGGTGAGGGCGGCGTAGGCGACCCGGGCGTCGCGGGCGGCGGCCTCGCGGGCCACCAGACCGATCCGCTCCAGCGGGGCGAGACCGCGGGTGACGCCGGAGGCGGTCAGGCCGAGGGCCTCGGCGAGGTCGACCCGGCGCATCCGTCCACCGGGGGCCTGGGCGAGGTGCAGCAGCAGGGTGAAGTCGGACAGGCTCACGCCGTGCAGGCCGCTGAGGCTCGCGTCGAAGCGCTTGACCACGGCGGCCTGGGCGCGGACCAGGCGCAGGGCGGTGTCGAGCGGGTCGGGGCGGGGGGCTGGGGCTGGGGCTGCGTCGGGGTTGAGGGTCGTGCCGGCGCCGAGGGCGGCGTCGGGATCTGGGTTCGTCGGGCTTGTCATTGCCACCTCCTTGACTACTCAAGTATAGCCATGGGCGGAGCCGTCAAGGAGGTGGCGGGGGAGGGGGGTCGGTCAGCCGGCGTTGGCGGCGCGGCGCTGCCGCTTGCCGAGGGGCGCCTGGGAGAGGTCCTCGGCCTGGGAGCGGAGGTTCTTGTAGCCGTAGCCGCGGCCGGTCAGCCAGGACCGCGCTGCCTGCTCGGCCCGCTCGGTGGCCTCCAGGATGTCCTCCTCGGCCTCGCCCTCGTCCAGGAAGCGGAAGGTGAAGGCGGCCCGTGCGGCGAGGTCGTAGCTGAGGTGGCCCTCGCGGGTGAAGGCGGCGTGCAGGACGTCGTGCTCGGGTGCGGCGGCGAGGAGTTCGGCGCGTTGCTCGTCGCTGAGGGCGTCGAAGACGCCGCGCACCATGATGCGGAAGGTTCGGGTGGTCATGCCCCGACGATAGGCAGGAGGGGTGGCGGATCGCCACTGCGATTCTGCGGCTGGGGTCGGCTGGGGTCGGCTGGGGTCGGCGGGGTCGGCGGGGCCGGCAGGGCCGGCGGGGCCGGCGGGGCCGGCGGGGCCGGCGGGGCGGGGTGGTCGGGTCAGGGACGACTCGTGGGCACGGGCGGGGGCCTGGCGTTGGTCGAGGCTCGTGGTGGGGGCCGGTCGTGGTGGGGCCCGGGCGACCAGGACGAGCCCGGTCAGGCCCGCCGGCCGTCGAGCGGCGGCGAGTTGGCACACCTTCCCGCCCATGGAGTGGCCGACCAGGACGAACTGCTCCAGGCGTAGCCGGCGGGTGACGGTCAGGAGGTCCTCAGCGAGCTGCTCCAGCGGGCACTCCTGTTGGCAAGTGGAGCAGGGCGTCTGGGAGTTGGCGCCGGCCGGGGTCGAGCACCTGGAGCGTGAGCATGCCGTGGCGGTGGCCCGGGGCGAGGCCTCGTCCAGGGCGTTGCTCGGGCACCTGCCGGCGGCGCTGCCGCTCCGGGCTCCGGCTACGCGCGGGCCGGCAGCCGGGTGCAGACCGTCCCGGTCGCCAGCGAGGCGCCCTCGGCGCCCACCGTCGCCAGCGTGAAGTCCGTGGTCAGCGCGTTGATGTCGGCGCTCTGCCGGACCAGGTAATGGCTGCCCCCGGGCACCTCGTAGCGCGCGAGCTCTGGCACCACCTGCCGGGCGCGCAGCGCGTACTCCAGGGACTGGGCGGCGTTGGCCGCGCTGCGGTCGGCAGTGCCGTGCACGATCAGCACCCGTCGTCCGGCGAGCTGGTCGACCCGGTCGCCGGTGGGCAGCCAGGGGGCGATCCCGGCCACCCCGGCCACGCTCGGGTGCCCCGCGCACCAGAACGCCGCCCGCCCGCCGAGCGAGTTGCCGATCAGCACCACCGGTGCGCCCGGGTAGCGGCGGGCGAGCTCGTCGAGCGCCCACCGGGTGTCGACCGCGGTGTCGGCGTCGGCGCCGTTCCAGCCGCTGTAGCGGTAGCGCAGCAGGTGCACCGCGAGGCCGTGCGGGCGGCCGCGGCCGTTGAGTTCGGTGGCGAGCCCCTGGAGGCCCAGTTCGGCGATCCGCAGCGGTCCGCGCCGGCTGCGGATGAACCCGCCGGGCAGCAGCAGGGCGACGCCGGAGACCGGGCCGTCGCCCTCCCACGGGGTGAGCTGTGCGGTGCGCGGGCGCTGGGCTCGGAACACGCCGGTCCTTCCAGGGGAGCTGTGGGGACTGTCGGGCCACGGCGGCGCCGGGCCGGACACACGGATTCTACGGTTCCGGCGGCGGGTCACGGTGCGTCAGGAGGGCCCACAGCACCCAGCCGGTGACGCGGGTGCGGGTGACCAGCACCTTCGCCCAGCGGGCGCCGAGCGGGGAGGTCCAGGTGTCCACGACCTCGACCCGGTCGCCGGACCGGGCCAGCCCGGTCACGGTGTCGCCGCCGAAGTGGTCGATCCGGACGTTGGCGGCGTTCGCGGACACCTCCCACCACCCGGCCCCGACCGCGGGCGTCCGCTGTTCGCCGGGGGTGACGGCCGCCGGTACCAGCAGGATGGCGAGGGAGAGCACCGCCGCCGTGGCCCGGCCGATCACCGCCACGACGGCCTCGGGGCCGTGCCGTGTCCGGGGCGTGCGGAAGCTGTGGAGAGCGCGGGGGTCATGTACAGCAGAACGAGCCGTCGGGGTGTGTGCGAACGGTCGGGGGTCGACGCTCACCCGGTCGGGCGAGCGCGGGAGGGTGGCGTCACGACGGGCCAAGCTTGCTACCATGCCAACTGCTCACGCACCACGGCGAGTTGGCCTACCGGCGGCGCCCCTGCTCGTCCTCCGGGCCCTGGGCGTTCCGCTGGCCCGCCCGGGCGCGGCCCGAGAGCAGCTCCTGCACGCTCGGGAGCTTCCGCCGCTGCGCGGGCGGCTCGATCGACTGCGACCGGGGCGGCTCGACCGACTGCGACCGGGGTTCCGGCGTCGGGCCGAGACCGGCCTTGGCGACCGCGTCGGCGAGGAAGTCCGAGGCCTGTCGGCGGGCGTTGTCCACGCTGCGCCGCAACTGCTCCGCGTCGCTGCGCAGTTTCTCGGCCTGGCGGCTCAGCAGGTCGTTGCGCTGCTCGGTCTCGCTGAGCTGCCTGAGGCTGGCGGCGGCCCGGGCGGCGGACTCGCGTTCGAGCTGTTCGCCGCGGGCCCGGGCGTCCGCGATGATCTGCTGTGCCGCGGACTCGGTGAGGGTCCGCATGTCGTTCACGTCCTGCTCGGCCTGGCGGCGGAGGAGCGCCGTCTCGGCCTCGAACTGCTTCCGGAGCAGGGTGACCTCCTCGCGGGCCCGGGCGAGCAGCGTGTCGGCCTCCTCGCGGCGGGCCAGGACGTACGGGTCCCGTTCGGCGGCGGCGTGGGCGGCGAGGGCGTCGAGGACGGTGGGCCGCTGGACGCGCGCCCCGGCGGCCCCGGGCAGCGCGGTTCCACCGGCCCCGACGGCCCCGGCGTTCCCGGCTCCCCAGACGGCCCCGACGGCTCCGGCGATCCGGAGCAGCCGTTCGGCGACCTCGTCGGCGTCGGCCGGGCGGCGGGCCGGGTCCTTGGCGAGCAGGTCCAGGACGAGGGCGTCGAGCTCCGGCGGCACGGGTGGCCGGAGGTCCCCGGGGGCGGCCGGCCGGGCCTCGGCGTGCTGGCGGATCAGCTCGTACAGGGTGCCGCGGAACGGCGTTCGACCGGTGAGGAGTTCGTACAGCAGGCAGCCGAAGGCGTAGAGGTCGGAACGGGCGTCCAGGTTGCGGTTCTCGAAGCGTTCGGGAGCCATGTAGGCGGGGGTGCCGACGATCACGTTGGTGCTGGTGACGCCGTCGTCGGCGTGGCCGGTGCGGGCGATGCCGAAGTCGACCACCTTGACCGCGCCGCTGGACTGGATCATCACGTTGGCCGGCTTGACGTCCCGGTGGACGACCCCGGCCCGGTGCGCGGTGGCCAGGGCCCGGGCGATCTGCTCCGCCCAGGCCAGCGAGCGCTTCAACTCCGGTACACCGTCGGCCAGGTGGCGGCTGAGCGGGGCGCCGTCGAGCAGCTCCATGACCAGGAAGAACAGCGGGCGGTCGGCGGTCCGGTGCTGCCCGAAGTCGTGCACGGTGACGATCGAGGGGTGGCTGAGCGCGCCGGCCGTGGCCACCTCGCGGGCGAACCGGGCCGCGTCCTTGGGGGATCCGCTGCCGCCGGGGAGCATCACCTTGACGGCGACGAGGCGTTGGATGCGTGCGTCACGGGCCTTCCAGACCGCGCCGAAGGCGCCCTCGCCGATCTGCTCGACCAGTTCGTACCGACCGTCGAGTACCTCGCCCGGCTGCATCCCCCGCCCCTTCCCGCGATCCGGTGCCCGTGCTCGGGCCCGTTTCAACCTACCCCGGGGGGCGGGCGGTTGGTCACCCGCTGCGGTCGGCGGCCAGCTCCGCCAGGACGGCGCCGAGCAGGCCCGGGAGGCGGGTGTCGAGCTCGGTCCGGCGGAGGGTGACCAGGCGGGTCTTGCCGCTGGTGCGGACGGCGACCACGCCGGCTTCGCGGAGCAGCCGCCAGTGGTTGGAGAGGGTCGAGCGCGGGACGGTCATCCCCTCGGGGCTGCAGGTGGTCTCGCCGTCCTCGGCGAGGCGGCGGACGAGCTCCAGGCGGACCGGGTCGCCGAGGGCGTGCAGGACGGTGGCGAGGTCGAAGTCGTCGGGGTGGGGCTGGGGCAGAGTCCGCATCGGATTCCTCGGGTGGGCTGCGGCCGGCTCTGGTGGCGGGCCCGGTGCGCTGTCTAGTATGACGCTTCGACAGTTCGGGAAAGTCGAATTGTTCAGGGGCCGGCCCCGGGCCGCCGAGGGCGGGGCCGTGCGGAGAGGGAGGTCGGAGGATGAAGGTGCTGGCGACGCTGGCCCGGGTGTACGTGGACGATCTGGACGAGGCGCTGCCCACCCTGCGCGAAATCACCGGCGAGCGCGAGGGGTTGCGCTTCCCGCACGCCGGGGTGGAGGTCGCGCGGATCGGCGGCCTGCTGGTCGTCGCGGGGACGGAGGAGGCGCGGGCGCCGTTCCGCCGGGTGCAGAGCACCCTGCTGGTCGACGACCTGGACGGCCTCGGGGAACTGCTGCGGAGCCGGGGCGGGGAACTGCTGGACGGCCCCAACGAGGTGCCGACCGGGCGCAACGCCACCGCCCGGCACCCCGGCGGGGCGGTCTTCGAGTACGTCGAGTTCGTGCCGGACCGGCCGGTGTTCGCGACGGGCTGACGCCCCGGGGCGTCAGCCCGCCGGCCCTCCGACGCGGTGCCCGGGCACCCGGGCCGGGGCGGGGAATCGTCCCGATCGCGCTGGTGTGACCTCCCATGTGCAGGGGCGGGAGGGGTTTTTCCTGCTCTTTGTTCAGGATCTTGCTCTGCTCTGCGACGATCCGATGATCGCCGCCCGATTGTGGTGGGCGGCGCTTCGCAGGGGAGAAACCGGCATGGCCGAGCGGCCCGAGGACAGCGGCGTCCGGCTGAGGATGAGGTGGCGCGCCAGGATCGCCAGGGACGGGGAGACCTGGATGGTGGTCTCCGGCGGAGCCCTCGGGGCCATGTTCGCGAGCCTCGGCCTGGCGGTGCTGTTCGGCCCGGCGAACGGGTTCGGCGGCGACAGCCTCGGGGTGATGGGTGCCCTCAGCATCCTCGGGATGCTGCCCTGCGGCGCGGGCTTCGTCTGGGCGCTGATCCACCCCCGGCGCGGGCTCCCCGCGGCGGCCGTCGGCGCCCTGGTCGGGCTGGGGATCTTCCTCTGCTTCGCCGGGGACGGCCTCAACGACTCCTGGAAGGCGGCGCCGGACCAGCCGTCCACGGTTCGCGCGGTCGGCAGCTGGACCAGCGGTGACCTGGTGGTGCGGGTCCGCCCGGACGAGGTGGTGGCCTACCGCAGCGGGGGCGGGGCGGTCGCCTGGCGCTGGGCGCCGCCCGGCGAGGACACGGTGTGCACGATGAGCCGGGGGATCGGCGCGGGCGGCATCGGCCTGCTCGGGCACTCCCCGCACGGCAAGCCCTGCGCGACGGTGACGTCGCTGGACCTCACGGACGGCAAGCAGGGCTGGACCGCCACCGTGGCCGCGCCCGCCCGGGACGGCGACAGCGCGGACTCCGACCTCGTCGCGGTCGCGGGCGCCCAGGCGGTGCTGCAGGGCACCGACGGCTGGCGCGCCGTCCGGCTGACCGACGGCCGGGAGCTGTGGCGCAGCGCGCCCGACGCCGGGTGCACGCCGATCGAGGTCGCGGGCGGGGACCAGGACGTGGTGACGGCCGCGGATTGCGCCGACGGGACGGGGGTCGTGCGCACCCTGGCGCCCGGGGACGGGCAGGGGCGGACGCGGGCTTCCGTGCCGGCCGAGGGCGGACTCAAGAACCTCATGGTGGTCTCCGTCGACCCGCTCGCGGTCTGGGTCGACGCCCAGGCCGAGCGTGGCACCCACGCGGTGCTCAGCTTCGACCGGGCGGGCCGCCAGCGCGCCGCCATACCGGTCTCCGGCGACGAGTACGACCTGGACGTGATGCTGGGCGGCGTCCACGCCTTCGACGAGTTCAGCGCCCGGCCGCTGTACGGCGGTGTGGTCGTCGGCGACCTCTTCATCGTCCCCGGGGAGAAGCCCGGCGACGTCAGCATCAGCGGCGGCCCGCACCCGAGCCGCACCGCCACCGGGCGGCTGATCGCGTACTCCCTCGCGGACGGCACCAAGCGGTGGACGACGGGCCTGGACGACCAGGTGACGGGCGTGCTGGTCGACGGGGCGTCGGTGTGGGCGATGACCCGTGACAAGCTGACCCGGATCGACGCGGCGACCGGCCGGCGCAGCCGCGAGCTGGACGTCAACGACACCGCCTCGCTCTACCCGGTGGCCCTCTCGGCGGCGGGCCGGGAGGAGTTCACGGTGGTCGCCGAGGACGGCACCAGGGACGAGCCGCCGGTCCGCGGCATCAGCTGAGGGAGCGGCCCGGCCCATTGGTGAACGGGCCGGGCCGGGAGCGCAGTTGGTCGTACGGAACCCCGGCGGGGCCTGGGCTCCGTGTCGCGCGGGCCCGGGGACGGCCGGGGTGTGCGGAAGGAACCGCGTGCCCGGGGGCGTGACCGGCCTCCTCGTCCTCCGCAGGACAGGCTTGCGCACCGGCTCTACGGTTGAACCGGGTAGCCGCTCTTTGCCGAACGAGTGTCCACGTCGGTTCTTGTCGGCGAGTCTTCCGGCACCGGCTTCGTCCGACCCGGCGAAGCGCAACCTCGTTCTCCCAGGAGGGGTCATGGCTACTGGGACAGTCAAGTGGTTCAACGCCGAAAAGGGCTTCGGGTTCATCGAGCAGGACGGCGGTGGTCCGGACGTGTTCGTGCACTACTCGAACATCGACAGCTCGGGCTTCCGCGAACTGGTGGAAGGCCAGAAGGTCGAGTTCGACGTCGTCCAGGGCCAGAAGGGACCGCAGGCCGAACGCGTCCGCATCGCAGGGTGACGGTCGGCCCGGGCCCGCCCTGGGGCCGGAGCCAGGCGCGCCCGGGCCCGCCCGGGCCGACACGCGGGAGGACATGATGAGCGTTCGGCACACCCTGAACATCATGGACTGGCACGAGGACGGCTCCTCCACCTGGCTGCGCTGGGCCGTCAGCGCGGACCAGATGAGGATGGTCCGGGAGCTCCTCGACCGGGCGCCGGACGCCGAGGGCGTCGTGACCCCGGAACAGGCGGACCAGGCACGCACGGCCACTGACCGGTGGCTGACCTGCGCGGACCAGGACTGGTCGCCCCCCGGGTGACGTCTCGCGGAAGTCCCGGTCGGCAGCGGCCCGGCCCGTTGGTGAACGGGCCGGGCCGGGGGCGTGGTCAGGCGGTGAAGCGGGGGTCGCGGGCTTCGATGGCCTGGGTGAAGGCGGTCCACTCGCTGTGGTTGAAGGCGAGGTGGGGGCGGTCGGGGTTCTTGTCGTCGCCGAGCCAGACGTCGCCGTTGTCGAAGCGGGCGATGATCACGCAGTTGCCGTTGGAGTCGCCGGAGAAGGGGGACTTGACCCACTCGGCGTCAGCGGGATCGTGGGAGTAGGGGTCGTGCTTGCTGATCACGTCAACTCTTCCAACTTGTGCTCAAGTGCGGTGATGGTGTCCTCCGGCGACAGCGAGTGTCGTTTGAGCCGAGCGAAGGCGCGTTCGGCTCGTCGCACATCGCGTCCCGACTTACGCGGGAGCATACCTCCGGCGGCTTCGATGAAGACGAAGCTCTCTTCACCGGAGAAGTGCATCAGTGTGAGGCCGGAAGAGAGCATTGCTTGGCGACCTGCGCTCAGCGGGACCATGCGCAGGGTTACGTTCGACTGCTGTGCCACCTCTATGACATGACGGATCTGACCAGCCAGAATGTCGCGATCGCCGCCGACCAGAAGAGCG
>NZ_JBHXEG010000086.1:0-37488 GCF_042724935.1 Kitasatospora sp. NPDC127060 | reverse complement strand
CCCCGGGCGTCGGCCACGGCCCGCCGATCGGGCCCTCCACGAGTGGCGTGAAGGCCGTGGGTCGCCAAGATCCCGCCAGTGGCCGCCGGTCGTCCTCTCCCGGGCCGGTGCTACAGCTTCCGCAGGACGGCCAGGAGGCGGTCGATCTCCTCGGGGGAGTTGTAGGCGTGCAGGCTGACCCGGACCGAGCTGTCGGCCTCGCCGGCCCGGGCCTGGCAGTGGCCGTCGGCGCGGACCATCAGGCCGTGGCTGGCGAGGACGAAGCCGAGGTCGTTGGAGGGGATCCCGCGGTGCCGGAAGGTGACGATGCCCTCGCGGCGCTGGACCGGGGAGTCGGCTGCCAGGCTCTGCTGGCAGCCGAGGACCCGGTAGGCGTCGCAGCCGCGCAGGCCGTCGGTGAGCCGGGCGGCCAGGGCGGTGGTCCAGCGCCGGATGCGGTCCGTCCCGGCGGCGTCCAGCCAGTCCAGGGCGGCCTCCAGGCCGGCGATCCCGCAGGTGTTGGGGGTGCCGCTCCAGCCGCCGGGGCGGAATTCCGGGCCGCGGGTGTTGCGGGCCCAGACCGCGCCGGTGCCGGGCAGGGCCAGCGCCTTGTGGCCGGAGAAGACCACGAAGTCGACGTCCAGGGCGGTGACGTCCACCGGCAGGTGGCCGACGCTCTGCGCCGCGTCCAGGCAGATCGGGACGGACGGGCCGACGGCGGCCCGGATCCGGTGGACGTTCATGTCGCCGCCGTACACGTGGTGGACGTGAGTGGCGGCGACGAACGCCGTCCGCTCGGTGACGAGTTCGGGCAGTGCCCGGTGGTCGTAGTCGTGCGAGGCCGGATCGTACGGGAGTTCGCGGACCCGGATCCGGGTGCCGCGCTCGGCCAGCAACTGCTGCGCCTCCAGCCAGGGCAGGGCGTTCGCCTGGTGGTCGGCGAACGGCACGATGATCTCGTCGCCGTCCCGCAGGTGGTGGGGCAGCCAGTCCCGGGCCACCGTGCGCAGGCCCTCGGTGGTGCCGCTGGTGAAGTGGACGCCGGAGGGGCGTCCTGGGTCCGGGTCGCCCAGGAAGGCGGCGACCCGGGTGCGGGTGCGTTCGACCAGCGCGGTGGTGGCGTTGGCCCAGGTGTAGGTGCCGCGCCCGGCGTTGGCGTTGGCGGTGGTGAGGTAGCGCTGGACGGTGTCGAGCACCGCCCGGGGCTTCTGCGAGGTCGCCGCGCTGTCCAGGTAGGCCTGTTCCGGATCGGCCGTGATGATCGGGAACTGGGACCGCAACTCGCGGTGCCAGGAGTCGAGTTCTTCGAGCGTGTGCATCTCGTCCACCCCGTTCAGTCCCGGACCAGCGGTGCGCCCGCGTCGCGCCAGCCGATGATGCCGCCCGCCAGGCTGCGGGCGTCCCGGTGACCCATCCGGGTGAGCAGGGCGGCGTACCGCACCGACTTCTCGCCGACCGGACAGGCCAGCAGGACGGGTTGCCGGGCGCCGAACGGCAGCCCGCCGTGCAGGAGTTGCTCGAACAGCTCGTCGACGATGTTGACCGAGCCCTCGATGTGCAGGGCCGCGTAGGCGAACGGCCCGCGCAGGTCGATCACCAGCGGGTGCTCCTCGGCGATCCACTTGCGGGCGGCGTCCACGTCGAGGATCCGGGCGGCGTCGAGCTCGGCCTCGGTCAGTGTGGACGGCGAGTTGGGCCGCGCGGGCTGGTTGAAGAGCTCCGGCCGGCGGTCGCGCAGGTAGCCGAGGTAGCTCTCGACCCGGTCGCAGACGATGAACACGGCCGTCCGGCGCTCGTCGGCATCCGTCAACTCGGCGTCCAGGGCGCGTAGATGGCGCAGCGCGCCGTAGTACGCGCCGCCGCCGGTGGGTCCGGCCAGCAGGCCGCAGCGGCGGACCAGGGTGAGCATGCCGTCGATGGCCTGGTCGGCGGTCACCGACTCGATGCGGTCGTAGGTGCCGGGGTCGAACAGCCCGACTTCGTGCACCTCGTCGATGGTGCGGATGCCGGGGATGAAATCGGACTTGTGGGCGACCAGTCCGACCACCTCGACCGCCGGGTTGTGGGCGCGCAGCACCGTGGCCACGCCGGTGGACGAACCGGCGGTTCCCACACAGGCGACGAACACGTCCGGGGCGCGGCCGTCGAGGTCGCGGACGATCTCCGGTCCGGTGCCGGTGAGGTGCGCGTCGAGGTTGAGCGGGCTGTAGTACTGGTCGGTGTGGAGGTAGCCCGATTCGGCTTCGGAGAGCATCCGGTGGATCCGGGTGAGCGGGTCGTCGGTGTCGGTCGGGTCGAGGCACTCGGCGCGGCCGGGCAGTTCCTCGATCTCCGCGCCGAGCAGCAGGAGCAGGTCCTTGATCTCGGGGACCTTCATCCGGTTGGTGACGCTCTTGAACGGCAGTCCGTGCATGCCGGCGATCAGCGCGAGCGCCTTGGCGGTGTTGCCGCTGGACAGTTCCACGATCGTGTCGCCGCGGGCGACGGCGGCCGGGAGGGCCTCGCGGGTCATGTTCCAGGCGGCGCGGTCCTTGACCGAGCCGAAGGGGTTGAGCAGTTCGAGCTTGGCGTACAGGTCGATGTTGCGCAGGCCGGTCACCGCCGGGTCGATCCGCAGCAGCGGGGTGTCGCCGATCGCGTCGGTGATGCTGTCGTACCTCATGCCAGTCCGTCCCCCTGGTCCGTCGCGGCCCCCGTGGTGTCGAGGGGCCAGTACTGCTCGTCGAGGCGCCAGTGCCAGGCGCCGTCCTGCCGGTACGCGGCGACCTTGCGCGCGACGGGCTGCCGCAGCGGTCCGCCGGCGTTGAAGTCCATCAGGTAGCCCGCGGTGTTCGCGAAGGCGAGGAGGTCGCCGGGGGCGGGGAGGCGGGGCAGGAAGACCAGCCGGCGGGTGATCAGGTCGGCCTCCAGGCAGAGGTTGCCCATCAGGTGGACCGCGACGGGCCCGGCCGCGGAGGCCGTGACGGCCGGGCCCGCGGGGGCGCCGGGGCGGGGGATCAGCACCGGGTCCATCAGCACGCCGTGGTCCTCCAGGCTGGCGTCCCGGGCGTTCATCTCCAGCCGTACCAGGCAGTCGCCGTCGGGGGTGTGCCGCACCTCCAGGACGCGGCCGAGAGTGGCTCCGCACTGGTCGACCAGGGCCCGGCCGGGTTCGACGGTGAGGTCGTACATGTGCTCCAGCAGCAGGGTGCCGAGCGGCCGCCCGAGGGTGGGGGCCCGGTGGGAGAGCAGTTCGTCCAGGTACGCCTCGGCGGCCACCGGGCGGTGCGCGGGGTACAGGCCGAGTGCGCCGCGCAGGGTGCCGGACTCGTTGCGCAGCCCGTAGCCGTGCCCCTGCCAGGTGAGCGGGGGCCGCCGGCCCAGGACGGCGGCGGTGAGCTCGGTGGTGTACTGCTCCCACTGGGCGGCGTGGGCCAGGTAGTTGACGCCGAAGCCGCCGCCGATGTCGATGGTGCGCGGGCGCAGGCCGCGGCGGTGGCACTCGTCCATCACCCGGAGGCAGGCCTCCAGGGCGACGGCCTTCTCGGTCACCCCGGTGGTGTCCACGTGGTAGGCGACGCCGGTGAGTTCGACGGCGTCCCGGTGGCGTTCGAGGGCGTCGAGCAGCTCGTCGAGTTCGCCGACGGGGGAGCCGAAGCGGCTGGGCCGGGTGAGGACGGTGGTGCCCGGCGAGTGGAAGCCGGAGAGCCGGGGCAGGACGGGCACCCGGGGGAGGGCGTGTTTGCGCACCAGCTCGGCGAGGTCGTCGAGTTCGGCCCGGGAGTCCAGGTGGACGGTGGCGCCGGTGCGGGCGGCCAGCCAGAGGAACTCGCGGCTCTTGGGGCCGGTGGCGATGATCCGGTCGGGGGTGCAGCCGGCGCCGAGGGCGTGCTGGAGTTCGCCGAGCGAGGCGACGTCCAGCCCGGCGTCGGTGGCGGCGAGCCGGCGGACGAGGGCGCTGGAGCGGTTCGCCTTGTGGGCGAAGTGGATCCGGCCGGTGAGGTGGTGCTTGCGGTAGACGGCCCGGAAGCGGGCCAGGTTGTCGGCGATCTGTTCGGGCAGCAGCAGGTTGAGCGGGGACCCGAGTGCGTCGACCAGCATGTGCAGGAAGTCGGGGGTCCCCAGGAGGGATCGGAGCCGCGGCTCCAGCCGTGGTTCCAGATAGAGCGGTGAGGGCCGCATCGGCGAATCTGCTTCCCGTCGGAGGTCGGCGTGCGGTCGTCCGGCGCGCACGGATCTCACCGCGGTGGGCGTCGCCGACCGAGGGAAACGGTAACTTTTTTCACATTGATTCAACAGGACTTTCTGTCACACCATCGCAAAGACTGTGTCCATGCGAAAGAAGTCAATCCACTTGTGACAATCAAGAGTTGAAATCCAGTCAGCTTCGGGGTCAGCGCACTGCGACCAGGACCGAGCTGGCGCCGTACTGCCACACCGAGCCGGCCTGGCGGAAGCCCGCCACTCGCAGCAGGTCGGCGTGCTGGGTGGCGGACAGGCCGTTGTCGCCGCTCTCGCAGGGCGGCAGCTGCCGCTCCCGGGCCGCCAGCAGCTCGGCGAACTCGGGGATCCGCCCGGCGGCGGCCCACCACTGCGACCAGTCCTCCTCCCCGCCGAGGCCCCGGCGCTGGGAGCGGCGCCGGCCGATCGCCAGTGCGAGTTCGGCGAGCGAGGGCTCCTCGGGGACGAGGTGGTCGCCGTTGACCAGGACGGCCCCGGGGCTCAGCGCGCCCGCGAGGTCGCGGTAGATCCGCAGCAGCGCCTCCGGCGGCGGGTAGTGCAGCGCGGTGGAGGAGAGCACGGCGTCCAGCGGGCGGTCCAGCCCGAGGTCCTCGATCCAGCCCGGCCGGCCGATCAGGGTCTCAACCCAGCGGGTGACCCGGGGGTGTCCGGCGCGGCCGAGGGCGAGCAGCAGCGGGTCGATGTCGACCGCGATCACCTCGGCGTGCGGCAGCCGGTCGGCGACGCGGGCGGACAGCGAGCCGGGGCCGCAGCCGAGGTCGGCGATCAGCGGGCGCTCGCGGTGGCCGACCACCTGTTCCACCACGTCGACGATGACGGTGAACCGCTCCTCGCGCTCCACCGCGTAGCGCTCCTGCTGGCGCTCCCAGCGCTCCACCCAGGCTCCGGCCAGGGTCGCGTCCACCGGCATTCCGACTCCCGCTGTGTCCGTACGCATGCGCAGTCCCCGTTCCGCCAATGTCTGTCATGTCCATCCGGATTGGCAATGGAACCGGCGCGATCCACCACCCGTGTCGTAATGATATCCGTTTTCATCTGATGGACGGGCGCGACGGAACCGGGGCGCGACGGAACCGGGGCGCGACGGAACCGGGACGCGGCGGAACCGGGGCGGGACGCCGCTGCGCCCCGCCCCGGTCGGTACCCTGCGGCCTACCGGCCGGCGGACTGCTCGGGCACGGCGCGGACGGCCGCGCCCGCCCAGGCGCGGTTGCCCAGGAGGGTCTTGACGTCCGAGGCGAGCCCGTTGTCCGGGTTCACCCGGAAGCCCAGCTCGTACAGGGTGTTCTTGTCCCAGTTGGTGGTGAGCAGCCGGACCGGCACGTCGCCCGGGTGGGCTTCCAGGGCGAGCTTGAGCTCGGCGACCGTCTGCGGGGTGATCCGGTGCACCGGGACGGTGATCTGCACCGGCGGCTTGGTGCCCAGCTCGGCGGAGGAGACGTCCAGGGTGGTGATCTCCTGGCCGAAGATGCTCAGCGAGCCGTCGCGCTCGTTGAGCCGGCCGCGGACCGAGATCACGTTGTCCTCGATCATCTGCTCGGCCATCAGGTTGTAGGTGGCCGGGAAGAACAGCACCTCGACCGAGCCGTCGCGGTCGGACAGGGTGATGATCGCCCAGGCGTTGCCCGCCTTGTTGATCCGCCGGTCCACCCCGGTGATCAGGCCGGAGAGCCGGACCTCGCCCTCGGAGCGGCCGGAGCCGAGGAGTTCGGCGATCGAGGTGTCGCGGTTCTGGGACAGGATGTGCTCGGCGCCGTCCAGCGGGTGGCTGGAGACGTACAGGCCGAGCATCTCCCGCTCCAGGGCGAGGAGCTGGCGCCGGGGCCACTCGTTGTCGGTGAGCTGGAAGTCCAGCCCGATGCCCGGGCCGGCGTCGTCTCCCAGGTCCAGGGCGCCGAACAGGTCGTCCTGGCCGATGGCCTGCTGCTTCTTCACCCCGGTGACGGCGTCGATCGCGTTCTCGTGCACGGTGCTGAGCGAGAGGCGGGTGTGCCCGAGCGAGTCGAAGGCGCCCGCCTTGACCAGGGAGTCGACGGTGCGCTTGTTGCACACCACCAGCTCGACCTTGTCCAGGAAGTCGGGGAAGGAGGTGTACTTGCCCTTCTCCTCCCGGGTGGCGACCAGGGACTCGATCACCGGCACGCCGACGTTGCGGACGGCCTTCAGGCCGAAGCGGACGTCGCTGCCGACGGCGGTGAAGTCGACCACCGACTCGTTGACGTCCGGGGAGAGGATCTTGATGCCCATCTGCCGGCACTCGGCCAGGTAGACGGCCATCTTGTCCTTGTCGTCGGCGACGGAGGTGAGCAGCGCCGCCATGTACTCGGCCGGGTAGTTGGCCTTCAGGTAGGCGGTCTGGTACGAGACCAGGCCGTACGCGGCCGAGTGCGACTTGTTGAAGGCGTAGCCGGCGAACGGGACCAGGACGTCCCACACCGCCTGGATGGCCTCGTCGGAGTAGCCGCGCTCCTTGCAGCCCGCGTGGAAGGGCACGAACTCCTTCTCCAGCACCTCCTTCTTCTTCTTGCCCATCGCGCGGCGCAGCAGGTCTGCCTGGCCGAGCGAGTAGCCGGCCAGCACCTGGGCGGCTCGCTGCACCTGCTCCTGGTAGACGATCAGGCCGTAGGTCGGGCCGAGGACGTCCTTGAGCGGCTCCTCCAGCTCGGGGTGGATCGGGATGATCTCCTGCTGGGCGTTCTTGCGCAGCGCGTAGTTGGTGTGCGAGTTCATGCCCATCGGGCCGGGCCGGTACAGCGCGGAGACGGCGGAGATGTCGGCGAACTCGGTCGGCTTCATCAGCTTGAGCAGGGCGCGCATGGGGCCGCCGTCGAGCTGGAACACGCCCAGGGTGTCGCCGCGGGCCAGCAGCTGGTACGTGGTGGGGTCGTCGATCGGGATCTTCTCGATGTCGATGTCGACGCCCCGGTTGGCCTTCACGATCTTGATGCAGTGGTCGATGATGCCCAGGTTCCGCAGACCCAGGAAGTCCATCTTGATCAGGCCCATGGCTTCGCACGACGGGTAGTCGAAGCCGGTGATGATCACGCCGTCCTTGTCCCGCATGTGCAGCGGGATCAGGTCGAGCAGCGGGGTGGAGGAGAGGATGACGGCCGCGGCGTGCACACCCGTGCCGCGGATCAGGCCCTCGATGCCCCGGCCGGTGTCGATGATCTTCTTGACGTCGGGCTCGTTCTGGTACAGCGCCCGGATCTCGGTGCCCTCGTTGTACCGGGAGTGCTTCTCGTCGAACAGGTCGGCCAGCGGCACGCCCTTGCCCATGACGTCCGGCGGCATCGCCTTGGTGATCCGGTCGCCCATGGCGAACGGGTAGCCGAGGATGCGGTTGGCGTCCTTCACGGCCGCCTTGGCCTTGATCGTGCCGAAGGTGTTCACCTGGGCCGTGTACGCGGCGCCGTACTTCTCGGTCACGTAGCGGACCATCTGGTCGCGCTGGCGGTCGTCGAAGTCGATGTCGACGTCCGGGGGGTTGATGCGCTCGGGGTTGAGGAAGCGCTCGAACAGCAGGTCGTGCTCCAGCGGGTCCAGCTGGGTGATGCCGGTGAGGTAGGCGACCATCGAGCCCGCCGCCGAACCACGGCCCGGGCCGACCGGGATGCCGTTGTCCCGGCCGTACTGGCAGATGTCGGCGACCACGAGGAAGTAGGCGTCGAACCCCATCGGGGTGATCACGCCCATCTCCAGCTCGATCCGGTCCAGCACCTCCTGGCTCGGGCTGTCGCCGTAGCGGTGCTTGAGCCCGACCTCGATCTTCTTGCGCAGGTAGGAGGCCTGGGTCTCGCCCTCGGGCACGTCGAACTGGGGCATCCGGTCGACGTAGGTGAAGACCTCCTCGTACGACTCGACCCGCTCGGCGATCGCCAGGGTGTTGTCGCAGGCCTCCGGCAGCTCGCGGAAGAGCTCGCGCATCTCCTCCGCGGTCTTCACGTAGTAGCCGGTGCCCTGGAACTTGAAGCGGTTCGGGTCGTCCTTGTTCTTGCCCACGCCGACGCAGAGCAGGCTGTCGTGGGCGTCGGCCTGGTCGGCGGTGACGTAGTGGGAGTCGTTGGTGGCCAGCAGCGGGATGTTCAACTGCTTGGCCAGCCGCAGCAGATCCTCGCGGACGTCCTGCTCGATGGACAGGCCGTGGTCCATCAGCTCCAGGAAGTAGTTCTCCTTGCCGAAGATGTCCTGGTAGGCGCCGGCCGCCTTGACCGCCTCGTCGTACTGGCCCAGCCGCAGCCGGGTCTGCACCTCGCCCGAGGGGCAGCCGGTGGTGGCGATGATCCCGGTGGCGTTGGCGGCGATCAGCTCGCGGTCCATCCGGGGCTTCATGTAGTAGCCCTCCATCGACGCGAGCGAGGAGAGCTTGAACAGGTTGCGCAGGCCGGTCGCGTTCTGCGCCCACATCGTCATGTGGGTGTAGCGGCCGCCGCCGGAGACGTCCTTGCCGCCCTCGCCGTCGGCGCCGGACGGGCGCTGGCCGCCGGGGGACCAGAACACCTGCTTCTTCAGGAAGCGCGAGGCCGGCGCGACGTAGGCCTCGATGCCGATGATCGGCTTCACCCCGGTCTTGGCGGCGGAGTGGAAGAACTCGTACGCGCCGAACATGTTGCCGTGGTCGCTCATCGCGATGGCGGGCATTCCCTGTCTCTCCGCCTCGGCGAACAGCTTGCCGTTCTTCGCCGCCCCGTCCAGCATCGAGTACTCGGTGTGGACGTGCAGGTGCGCGAAGCTGTCGGACACGGCGCTGTGCTCCTCGGTGGACCTCGGGGTGCGGAAGCCGTCCAGGCTAGCGCGTCGGCCCGGGCGACGCGCCGGGCGGGGGTCCGGGGCGGCGTTCTTGACGCGTCCTTCCCGCCGCCTCCTCCCGCCGCCTCCTCCCGCCTCCTCCTCCCGCCGCCTCCGCGCCTGCCGTGCGGAGCCGTCAGACCGTCCGCCGGGCCTCGGCCAGGCCGGGGATCTCGGTGACGCCGGCCAGCACGTGGGTGTACGGGTGGCCCTCGAAGTCGGCGCGGTCGAGCTCCCCGGTCAGCACCCCGACGACGACCCCGGCCCCGGCGTTGCGGCCGGCCTCGACGTCGACCACGGTGTCGCCGGCGGTCAGCACCCGGCGGGTGTCGATCACCCCGGTCTTCTCCATCGCCCGGTGGATCATGTGCGGCGCCGGACGGCCGCGCGGGACCTCGTCCGAGGTGACCACGGCGTCCAGGTTGCCGCCCTCTCCGGTGGACCAGCCCAGTGACTCCAGCAGCGGGTAGGCGACGTCGTGGCTGAACCCGGTGGTCAGCGCGACCTTGATGCCGCGCCGGCGCAGCTCGGCCAGGGCCTCCTCGACGCCCTCGATGGCCTGCGGGGGGTTGGTGCGGTAGGCCTCGCGCAGGAACTCCGCGAACGTCCGGTAGCTCTCCTCGACCAGCTCGGAGGTGGGGGCGCCCCCGCCGATGCGGACCAGGGCGGCGATGGCCTCGCGCTTGTCGGTGCCCATCCAGGTCTGGAGGTCGGCCTCGCCGACGGTCACCCCGTTGCGCTCGACGGCGGTGCGCAGCGCACGGTAGACGGCGCCGGACTCGTTGATGGTGGTACCGGCCATGTCCAGGGCGGCGAGCTCGATCACGGTGTCAGTCCTCTTCGGTGCGGTAGCGGCCGATCACGGTACGGCCTTCGACGGTGTTCTCGACGGTGAAGGTGGCCATCGCCGGCAGGTAGCGGTCGTCGGCGTCCTCCAGCGGCACGCCCTGGCCGGACGTGGTGAGCCGGCGCACCCGCAGCAGCGGGTCCCCGGCGGCGATCCGCAGCAGTTCGGCGTCCTGCGGCCCGGCGGCGACGGCGTCGATGGTGTGCCGGGCGTGGTGCAGGTCGACCTCGCGGCGCAGCAGTTCCTGGTAGACCGAGCCGGTGTCCGGGTCGAAGTCGAACAGGATCCGGCCGACCTCCTGGACGAACGTCGAGCGCTCCAGCATGGCCGGGACGCCGTCCAGCAGCCGCAGTCGGAGGAGTTCGACGACCGGCTCGCCCTCGGCCAGGCCGAGCCGGGCCGCCACCCGGGGGGTGGCCCGACGGCGGGCCACCTCGACGGTGCGCTGCCCGGGCTCGCGGCCGATGCCGCGGGCCCACTGGGTGAAGGACAGGAACGTGCCGAAGGGTTGGGAGGGCGTGGTGCGGTGGGCGACGGGCGGCTTGCCGCGCCCGCCGACCAGGCTGCCCGCGCTGCGCAGCATGGCCAGGGCCTGGCGGACCGGGCCGCGGGAGGTGCCGAACTCGGCGCAGAGCTGCGACTCGCTGGGCACCGGCTTGCCCTCGGGCCACTCACCGGACTCGATGCGGCGCAGGAACTCGGCGCCGAGCCGTTGGTGGAGAGGGAGGTCCTCACTTGTCTTCACAAGTTGACTATGGCACCTCGGATCGGAACTTCTCAACCCCGGTCCACCTGCGGTTTCTCCAGTTCACTCAGGCTTCCTCCCGGTGATCGGCGTGCGGGTGAACAGACGGTAACTTGTACATACATCTCTTGACTGCGACGCCGGGAAACCCGTTAGCTGGGCCCATGAGCAGCAGCACCGCACCCGCAACCGCCCGCGCCGCCTCCCACCCCCGCACCCCGGGCACGCCCGGCCGCAGCGACGTGGTGATCGTCGGCGCCGGAATCGTCGGCCTGGCCCACGCCTTCGAGGCGCTGAGCCGGGGACTGTCCGTCACCGTCGTGGAGCGCGACCGGCAGCCGGTCGGCGCCTCGGTCCGCAACTTCGGCCACTGCTGCATCACCGCCCAGGACGGCGAACTGCTCGGCCTCGCCCGGCGCTCCCGCTCCGGCTGGCTGCGCGCCGCCCAGGCGGCCGGCTTCTGGGCCGAGGAGGCCGGCGCCCTGGTGGTGGCCCGGTCGGCGACCGAGGCGGCCGTCCTGGAGGAGCTGAGCGCCGAACGCGGCGGGGACGCCGTGCGGTTGCGCACCGCCGCGCAGACGGCGGCGGCGCTCGGCCGCCCGGAGGGGGCGACCGACGACCTGGTGGGCGGCGCGCTGCTCCCCGCCGACCTGCGGGTCAACCCGCGCGAGGCGGCGCCCGCGCTGGCCCGCTGGGTGGCCGGGCAGCCGCAGGGCCGGGTCCTGTGGGGCACCGCCGTCACCGGCGTCGAGTCCGGCACGGTGCACACCACCCGCGGCCCGGTGCACGGGGACCGGATCCTGGTCTGCGTCGGCCACGACGTGGACTACCTCTTCCCCGAGCTCGCCGAGGAGCACGAGGTCCAGCGCTGCCGGCTGACCATGGCCCGCGCCGAGGCCCCGGCGGCCTTCCGCACCGCCTCCGCGGTGCTGACGGCCACGTCGATGCTGCGCTACGACGCCTTCACCGCCCAGTCCTCGGCCGCCCGGCTGCGGGAGGAGGTGCTGGGCCACAGCGCGGAGCTGCTGGAGATCGGCGCCAATGTGATGTTCGCCCGGCTGCCGGACGGCACCGTGCTGATCGGCGACTCGCACCACTACGACGCCACCACCCCGCCGTTCGTCGACGAGCGCACCCACGAACTGCTGAGCGACGCCGTCGCCCGGGTGCTGGGCGTGCCGGAGCTGCGGATCCTGGAGCGCTGGCAGGGCGTCTACGCCAGCAGCGCGCGCGGCCCGCTGCTGGTGCGCGACCTGGCGCCGGGGGCGCGGGTCCTCTCGGTCACCTCCGGGATCGGGATGACGCTCTCCTTCGGCCTGGCGGCCGCCACCTTCGACGGCACCCTGGCTGCGACCGCCTGAACCGCTCGGCATGGGGCAGCCATCGGACCTCCCCGCCGCCACCGCGCTGTGACGACGAAACCGGCCGGACCCGTAGCGGTCCGGCCGGTTCCATGCCCCGGCGCCCGGCGGTGCTCAGAAGGCGGAGTGGGCGAACCAGTGCGCCAGCAGCTCCTCGTCCCCGGCGAGCTCGACGCCGGCCGCGGTGCGGTCGAGCCGCCCGTAGAGAACCAGCAGCAGGTCGGCGGCGGAGGCCCGGACGGTGGCGTCGGCCGCCGCGGCGGTCTCGTCGAGGCCGAAGCCGTCAGGGCGCAGCCGGACCAGCCAGTCGCCCTCGCCGTCGGTGCGGGTGAAGCGGATGGTCCGGTCCTCGGCGCGCAGCTGGGCCGTGCCGGGGGCGAACGGGGTGGCGAAGGGCAGGTTGGTCAGGAACTCGGCCACGCCGTCGGCCGCGAGGGCCGGGTCGATCTCCGGTGCCAGGCCGAGCGCGGTCTCGGCGTCGACCCGGTGGACCAGGGTCTCGAACAGCATCCGCCGGACCCAGAACCGGGCGTGCTGGTCGGCGCCCCAGGCCCACATCGGCGCGTCGAGACCGCCCTCGGCGAACGCGGCGCCGGCCTGCTCGGCGGCCTCGGCCAGCCAGTCCGGGAGCTCCTCGGCCCGCTCGGGCAGTCGCAGGTCGACGTCCCGGCTGAGCGGCCGCTCCTGGATCCGCTGGTGGAGCAGTGCGGTGAACCAGCGCTGGGCGCTGCCGGTGTGGCGGACGAGGTCGGCGAGCGTCCAGTCCGGGCAGCCGGGCACCGGGAGGGTGAGGTCGGCCTCGCGTACGGCGGCGACGAAGCGGGCGGTCTCGGCGGCGACGGCGGCGCCGTGGTCCAGCGTGGTCATGAGGGCTGTCTCCAGTGCTACGGGTGTCGCGGCGCCCCGGGCCGGACTGCGCCCGATGGCTTGCGGTCTCAATTTTTCATCAACTGAAACAATCGCGACGACGCTAGGCCTGAAAGGTTGAGGCTGTCAAGTAACTCTCCGGGCGCACCGCGCGGACGGCTCCCGGGCCACCGGCGGGCCGTCGACCGGCACGTCCGCCAGCTACGGGCCTTCACGGCCGGCAACCTGGACTGGCACGGCCGCTCCGGCCGCTTCACCGAGGGTGAACTGTGCCGCCACCACGGCCGGGGGCTCCCCGGCCCGACCGGCCCCGGCACCTTCGCCGCCCGGCTTCCGCTGCCCCCCGCTGACCCGCTGACCCGCGCCGCCCGGCTTCCGCTGCCCCCCGCTGACCCGCGCCGCCCGGCCACCCTCCCGGTTGTCGTCCGGCTACCCGGCCGGCGCGGGGCGGACGGTGAGGCCGGGGCGGCGGCGGTGGACGGTGAGGTAGATCAGGCCGTCCTCGCCCGCGGCGAGGGCGCGGCGGGCGCCGTGCGGGAGCCAGGCGGTGCAACCGGGGGAGAGGGCCTGCCGGCCGTTGTCGGTCTCCAGGTGGCCACTGCCCCCGAGCACCTGGACCAGCACGTCGAGGTCCGGCTCCACGTGCGCGGCGACCTCGGCGTTCGCGGGCAGCCGGATGATGTTGGCGTCCAGCTGGCGCCCCTCCTCCGCCAGCCGCCACAGCGCCCCGCTCCGGTCGGCGGGGGTCCGGTGCAGCAGGGACTCCAGGTGGGTGAGCACACCCGGTCCGGGGTGGGGCGTCAACGCGGTCTCCTGACGGTGGGCACGGGCGGTCCGGCCCGTGGATTCTACGGAGGAGCGCGGCACCGGGCTCAGTCGGCGGCGAGCAGCCGGGCCACGGCGGCGTCCACGTCCAGGTGGTCGGACTCCGATCCGGCCGGCACCAGGGCGAAGGAGTCCGAGAGGAACGCCGTGACGAGGTCCTCCGGGGCGCTGACCAGCGCCCGGCCGACGGGCCCGCGCAGCGTGATCAGGATCTCGCCCTCGAGCCCCGGGCGGATCCGCACGTCACCACTGCCGACGGGGCCGAGCCGGCCCTCGTTCAGCAGTTCGCGGCTGAAGTACCAGGCCACCCGGGCGCCGTCCCCGGTGCACCGGCACGGGGTCAGCGGGAACGCCAGACAGGCCGCGTAGGGGAGGCTGGAGTCGAAGCGGAGTTCCGCGTCGACCGGGACGTCCGGCTCCGCACTGTCGGGGAAGGTGACGGGCACCGGGCGGACGGTGGACAACTGCATCGGTTCGGCCTCCTGCAATCGCGACGCGCCGGGCGAGGGGGCCCGGCCTACCCGGGGCGCCTACCCGGTGCGTCGAGGAGCAGCATCCGGGGGAGGAATCTCCACAATTCCCCCGCATCGCCCGGTCGTGCGGTCCGCCTGGCGTCAGCTCGGCGGTCAGCGCTTTCACTCGTAGGAATGAATCGACGGGCTGTCCGGCGGTCTTGGCCTGGCCGCGCCGGGCCCGTACCGCAGCACGCTGGAAAGCGCGCCGCCCCCGCCGGCGCACCCCTCCCGAACGGAGCCCCCACGTGACCAGCCCCCGGCCCCTCCAGGCAGCCGCCGCGCTGCTGCTCTCCGCCGTCCTCGCGGCCTGCTCCAGCTCCGGCACGCCGTCCAAGGGCGCCACGAGCAGCGCGCCCGGCCCGGCCGTGAGCAGCCCCGCCGCCACCAGCCCCGCCATGACCAGCCCGGCGGAGACCAGCACCGCGGCCAGTGCCGGCGCCCTGCAGGTCACCATCAAGAACTTCACCTTCGCGCCCGCGGCGCTGACCGCGGGCCCCGGCCAGACCGTCACCGTGCTGAACCAGGACTCCGTCGCCCACACCCTCACCGCCGCCGACAAGTCCTTCGACACCGGGACGATCCAGCCGGGCGCCAGCGCGACCTTCACCGTGCCCCAGCAGGCCGGCGCCCACCCGTACATCTGCACCATCCACCCGTTCATGCACGGCATCCTGACCGTCGGGTGAGCCGCCGTGGCCACCCTCCCGCCCGGCCGCCACCGCGTCGTCCACCTGGTCCTGCGCCTGGTCGCGGCCGCCGGCCTCGCCGTGGACGCGGCGGTCCACACCCGGCTCGCCGAGCGCTACGACGCCGTCGGCGACACCCTCAGCCAGGGCACCCTGTTCCGCGCCGAGGCCGCCGCCGCGAGCCTCGCCGTGCTGCTCGTCCTGCTGCTGCGCCGGCGCGGCGGTGACCTCTTCGCCTGGCTGGTCGCGGCCTCCGGCCTCGGTGCGCTGCTGCTCTACCGCTACGTCGACGTCGGCGCCCTCGGCCCGCTGCCCGACATGTACGAGCCGCTCTGGTTCGCCGACAAGACGCTCGCCGCCTGGGCCGAGGGCGTCGCCCTGGTGGCGCTCACCGTCCTGCTGTCCGTCCGCCGCCCGCGCCGCCTCTAGGGTCCGCCGAGCACCTCGCGGGTCAGCGGAACTCGACGAAGAACGGGCCGCCGTCGGGGTCACCGCCGCCCGGCCCGGGTGGGTGGCCCCGGGCGAAACCGCCCGGACGGCCGCCCGCGGTGGGCACGCCCGGAGACCGCCCCGCCGCCCGGGTGAACGGGCGGCGCGGCGGGAGCGACGGGCCGGGGGCCGGACGGGCCGGAGGTGATGATCGCCGGGTTCCCGGAGGCCCTCACCGTCGGAGGCGGACATGCGGATCCTGCTCCTCGCCAGCGCGTTCAACAGCCTCAGCCAGCGGCTGCACGCCGAACTGCGTGACCGGCGCCACCGGGTCGACGTCCAACTGGCCGGTGAAGACGACGAGTTGACGGCGGCGGTGCACCGCCTGCGGCCGGACGTGGTGCTCGCGCCGATACTGCGCACCGCGATCCCGCGGAGCGTCTGGTCGCGGCTCACCTGTCTGATCGTCCACCCCGGCCCACCGGGCGACCGCGGCCCCTCCTCGCTCGACCGGGCGGTCCAGGAGGGCCGCAGCGAGTGGGGCGTCACGGTGCTCCAGGCCGAGGAGGAGATGGACGCCGGACCGGTCTGGTCCTGGGCGCCCTGCCGGCTCCCCGAGTGCGGCAAGAGCGACCTGTACCGCAACGAGGTCGCCGACGCCGCCGTGGCGGCCGCGCTGCTCGCCGTGGAGCGGGTCGCGTCCGGCACCCACGCGCCCCAGCCCCAGCACGGCCCCGGCTGGCGGGCGACCGTCCGCACCCGGCCGCTGCTGCGCCAGGAGGAGCGCCGGATCGACTGGGCGGCCGACCCCACCGAGGAGGTGCTCCGCCGCCTCCGCGCCGGGGACTCCCAGCCCGGGGTGCTGGACGAGCTGTGCGGTGCCGAGTGGTTCCTGCACGGCGGCCACCCGGAGCCCCGGCTGCGCGGCCGCCCGGGCGAGCTGCTCGCCACCCGGGCCGGCGCCGTCTGCCGGGCTACCTCGAACGGCGCAGTGTGGCTCCCCGAACTGCGCCGCCGCCGTGCCCCGGGCGGCCCGGCGACCGTCAAGCTACCCGCGGTGACGGCGCTCGGCGCACTGCTGCCGCCCCTGCCGGAGCGCCCGGCACCGCTGGTGCCGGAGGACGGCGACCGGCCGGGGTGGTCCGACATCCGCTATCGCGAGGACGGCCCGGTGGGCTTCCTGCGGTTCTCCTTCCCCGGCGGGGCGATGTCCGCCGAGCACTGCCGCCGGCTGCTGGCGGCGTACCGCTTCGCCCTCGGCCGGCCGACCTCGGTGCTGGTGCTCGGCGGCGGCCGGGACTTCTTCTCCAACGGCATCCACCTCAACGTGATCGAGGCCGCGCCCGACCCGGCCGCCGAGTCCTGGGCCAACATCACCGCGATGGACGACCTGGTCGCCGAGGTGCTCACCACCACCGACCGGCTGGTGGTCGCCGCCCTCGGGGGCAACGCCGCGGCCGGCGGGGTGATGCTGGCGCTGGCCGCCGACGAGGTCTGGTGCCGCCGCGGCTCGGTGCTCAACCCGCACTACCGGCTGATGGGCCTGTACGGCTCGGAGTACTGGACGTACACCCTGCCGCGCCGGGTGGGTGCGGCGGAGGCCGAGCGGCTGACCGGCCAGGCGCTCCCGGTGTCCGCGGTGGCCGCCGAGCGGATCGGCCTGGTCGACCGGGTGCTCGACGGCGGGCCGGCGGAGTTCGGCGCGGGCGCGGCCCGGCTGGCCGGGCTGCTGGCGGCCTCGCCCGCCACCCAGCGCCGGATCGCGGCGAAGAAGGCCGCGCGCGAGGCCGACGAGCGGGTCAAGCCGCTCGACGCGTACCGGCAGGAGGAGCTGGCGGTGATGCGCCGGCAGTTCTTCACACCCGAATCGCCGTACCACGCGCTGCGGTCCGCGTTCGTGCGCAAACGCCCGGTGCCCACCGGGCTGCGCGCCCCGCACTGACCCGAACGGCCCCGCAGGGCTTGCGCGCGAGGGGCGGCCCCGCCGGACGCGCGGACCGGCGAGCCGTCCGAACCGTTGCTATGACTGGGTCCGAGCCATTTCGTCCGGCTCCCATCCCCGAGGAGGCATCCTCATGGGTGCTGCAACAACCGACACCGACGTGGTGCACATTCTCTGGATCAACGCCGGCCTCAGCTGCGACGGGGACTCCGTCTCGCTGACCGCCGCGATGCAGCCGAGCATCGAGGAGATCGTCACCGGCGCGCTGCCCGGCCTGCCCCAGGTCGCGGTGCACTGGCCGCTGATCGACTTCGAGTGCGGTCCGGTCCAGGGCGCGGACAACTTCGTCGAGTGGTTCTTCAAGGCCGACCGCGGCGAGATCGAGCCGTTCGTCCTGGTCGTCGAGGGGTCCATCCCCAACGAGAAGATCAAGAAGGAGGGTTACTGGTGCGGCTTCGGCGACGACCCCGCCACCGGCCAGCCCATCACCACCAGTGAGTGGCTGGACCGGCTCGCCCCCAAGGCGACCGCCGTGGTCGCGATCGGGACCTGCGCCACGTACGGCGGCATCCACGCGATGGCCGGCAACCCGACCGGTGCGATGGGCGTGCCGGACTACCTCGGCTGGGACTGGAAGTCCAAGGCCGGGCTGCCGATCGTCTGCGTGCCGGGCTGCCCGATCCAGCCCGACAACTTCGCCGAGACGCTCACCTACCTGCTGTACCAGCTGGCCGGCTCCGCGCCGATGATCCCGCTCGACGACAAGCTGCGGCCCGCCTGGCTGTTCGGCGCCACCGTGCACGAGGGCTGCGACCGCGGCGGCTACTACGAACAGGGCCAGTTCGCCACCGACTACGGCACCCCCGAGTGCCTGGTGCGGCTCGGCTGCTGGGGCCCGGTCGTCAAGTGCAACGTCGCCAAGCGCGGCTGGATCAACGGCGTCGGCGGCTGCCCGAACGTGGGCGGGATCTGCATCGCCTGCACCATGCCGGGCTTCCCCGACAAGTTCATGCCCTTCATGGACCCGCCGCCCGGCTCGCGGGTCTCCACCAGTGCCAGCAGCGCGTACGGCACGCTCATCCGCCGGCTGCGCGCGATCACCCAGAAGACCGTCGACAAGGAACCGAAGTGGCGCCGCACCGGCCGCCACCTGACCACGGGTTACCGCCCGCCCTGGTGACAGGGGAGGGCCGCACACCGCCCCGGTGTGCGGCCCTCGTAGGACCCCGGCCCGGCCGGCGGACCCCACAGAACCCACAGAACCCGCCGACCCCGCAGACCCCGCGGACCTCGTAGACCCCGTAGACAAGGACACGCAGAGACGATGGCAACACCGACGACCAGGGCGGCCGGCGACGGCAGCGGCCTGACCGAGATGTCGTGGGACCCGATCACCCGGATCGTGGGCAGCCTGGGCATCCACACGAAGATCGACTTCAAGCAGAAGCGGGTCGCGGAGTGCTACAGCACCTCCTCGGTCTTCCGCGGCTACAGCGTCTTCATGCGCGGCAAGGACCCGCGCGACGCCCACTTCATCACCAGCCGGATCTGCGGGATCTGCGGCGACAACCACGCCACCTGCTCCGTCTACACCCAGAACATGGCGTACGGCGTGAAGCCCCCGCACCTGGGGGAGTGGATCATCAACCTCGGCGAGGCGGCCGAGTACATGTTCGACCACAACATCTTCCAGGAGAACCTGGTCGGGGTCGACTACTGCGAGAAGATGGTCCGCGAGACCAACCCGGGCGTCCTGGAACTGGCCGAACGCACCGAGGCCCCGCACGCCGGCGAGCACGGGTACAAGACGATCGCCGACATCATGCGCTCGCTCAACCCGATCGAGGGCGAGTTCTACCGAGAGGCGCTCCAGGTCAGCCGCTACACCCGGGAGATGTTCTGCCTGATGGAGGGACGCCACGTGCACCCCTCCACGCTCTACCCCGGCGGCGTCGGCACCGTCGCCACGGTGCAGCTGTTCACCGACTACCTGACCCGGCTGATGCGCTACATCGAGTTCATGAAGAAGGTCGTGCCGCTGCACGACGACCTCTTCGACTTCTTCTACCAGGCGCTCCCCGGCTACGAGGAGGTCGGCCGGCGCCGCGTCCTGCTCGGCTGCTGGGGCAGCCTCAACGACCCGGACCACTGCGACTTCACCTACCGCAACATGACGGACTGGGGGCGGCGGATGTTCGTCACCCCCGGCGTGGTGGTGGACGGCAAGCTCGTCACCAACGACCTGACGCAGATCAACCTCGGCATCCGGATCCTGCTCGGCAGCTCCTACTACGAGGACTGGCAGGGCAAGGACCTGTTCGTCACCCACGACCCGCTGGGCAACCCGGTCGATCCCCGGCACCCGTGGAACCAGCACACCATCCCCCAGCCGCAGAAGCGCAACTTCGACGACAAGTACAGCTGGGTGATGTCCCCGCGCTGGTTCGACGGCAAGGACCACCTCGCCCTCGACACCGGCGGCGGCCCGATCGCCAGGCTGTGGTCCACCGCGCTGTCCGGACTGGTCGACATCGGCTACGTCAAGGCCACCGGCCACAGCGTCCAGATCAACCTGCCCCGCTCGATGACCAAGCCCGAGGTCACCTTCGAGTGGAAGATCCCGCAGTGGAGCAACGCCATCGAGCGCAACCGCGCCCGCACCTACTTCCAGGCCTACGCGGCCGCCGCCGCCCTGCACTTCGCCGAGAAGGCGCTCGACGAGGTCCGCGCCGGGCGGAGCCAGACCTGGGAGCGGTTCGAGGTGCCGGACGAGTCGATCGGCTGCGGCTTCACCGAGGCCGTGCGCGGCGTGCTCTCGCACCACATGGTGATCCGCGACGGCAAGATCGCCAACTACCACCCGTACCCGCCCACGCCGTGGAACGCCAGCGTGCGCGACAGCTACGGCACGCCCGGCCCGTACGAGGACGCGGTACAGAACACGCCGATCTTCGAGGAGAACTCCCCGGAGAACTTCAAGGGCATCGACATCATGCGCGCGGTGCGCAGCTTCGACCCCTGTCTGCCCTGCGGCGTGCACATGTACGTCGGCAACGGGCGCACCCTGAAGACCATGCACGTGCCCACCGGCCTGAGCGGGCTCACCGCATGACGGCCGAACAGACCGGGCTGCGGATCCAGCAGGCCCTGGACGCGCTGGCCGGCAGCGGCGCCGAGCAGGCGGGCGAGCAACTCGTCCGCGACCTCATGGAGTTCTACGGCGAGGGGCTGGCCCGGCTGGTGCCCGCGCTGCCCCCGCCCGCCCTGGAACGGATGCTGGACGACCCGGCGGTGGCCGGGCTGCTGCTCCTGCATGACCTCCACCCCGAGGACCTGACCGCCCGGATCGACCGGGCGCTCGCCGGCCTGCCGGAGCGGATCGAGGTGCTCGGCTACGAACCCGCGACCGGCACCCTGCGGCTGCGCCGGACCGCCTCCGGCTGCGGCTGCGGCGAGCCTGAGGTCGAGGCCGCGCTCGCCTGCCACGCCCCCGAGGTGACGGCCCTGGAGCTGGAGCGCGCCCCCCAGCTGCTCCAGATCGGCACCCGCCCGCCGCAGCCCGCGGAGGCGCGGTGAACACCCGCAGGGTCTCCCGGGACGGGACCGCCCTGCTGCGCCGGCTGCGCGAGCCGGCCCCGTCGCGGCCCGAGCAGTGCGGCCTCTGCGGCCGGGACCTCCCGCCCGGTCACCGCCACCTGGTGGACGTCGAGGAGCGTGCCCTGGCCTGCACCTGCACCGCCTGCGGCCTGCTGTTCCAGCAGTCGGGCGCGGCCGGCGGCCGCTACCGCACCGTGCCCGAGCGCTGCCTGGTCGACCCGGACGGCGAGGTGGACGAGCGGGTCTGGTCGGTGCTGGGCGTCCCGGTCGGCACCGTCTTCCTGTTCCGCAACGCCGTCCTGGACCGGCTGCTCGCGTTCTACCCCGGGCCGGCCGGCGCCACCGAGAGCGAGGTGGACGAGGAGGCCTGGCAGCGCGCCCTCGGCAGCAGCCGGCTGGCCGCCGCCCTGGAACCGGACGTGGAGGCGCTGCTGCTGCGCCGCACCGAGGGCCGGGTCGACTGCTACCTGGTGCCGATCGACCTCTGCTACGAGCTGGTCGGCCGGCTCCGGCGGTGCTGGCACGGCTTCGACGGCGGAGCCGAGGCCCGCGCCGAACTCGACGCGTTCTTCGGGCAGTTGGCCGAACGGGCGCGCCCCCTGCCGGCGGCGGTGACGGCATGACGGCGCTCGGCTTCAGCTGCACCGGCGTCCGCTCCGACCCGTACGCGGCCGGGCCCACCCTGGTGTTCCGGCTGCGCATCACGGCGCCCGCCGACACCCGGGTGCACGCCCTCGCCCTCCAGTGCCAGCTGCGGATCGAACCGGTGCGCCGGCCCTACGCCGACGCCGAGGGCGAGCGGCTGGCCGACCTCTTCGGCGAACGGGAGCGCTGGGCGACCACGCTCAACCCGATCCAGTTCGCCACCGTGCCGCTGCTGGTGCCCGGCTTCACCGGGGAGACCGAGGCCGACCTGGTGGTGCCGTGCAGCTACGACCTGGAGGTGGCCTGCGCCCGGTACTTCCGGGCGCTGGACGACGGCGAGGTGCCGCTGCTGCTGCTCTTCTCCGGCACCGCCTTCGCCGGCCCCGGCGGCTTCCAGGTCACCCCCGTGCCCTGGGACCGGGAGGCCCGGGTGCGGATGCCGGTACGGGTCTGGCGGGAGGCCCTCGACCAGCACTTCCCCGGCTGCGGCTGGCTGCGGCTGCCCGAGGACGTCCTGGACGACCTGCTCGCCTACCGCTCCGGGCGGGCCCTGCCCTCCTGGGAGGCGACGGTGCGCGCCCTGCTCGCGACCGCGGCCGTCGAGGAGGGCGCCCGGTGAAGACCTTCCCCGAGGGGATCGAACGCGGCTTCGCGGCCGCCCGGCAGATCGCCGACGCGGTGCTGCTGGAGGGCTACGTGCTCTACCCGTACCGGGCGTCGGCCGCCAAGAACCGGCTGCGCTGGCAGTTCGGCGTGCTGGTGCCGCCGGAGTACACCAGGCAGGGCGGCGAGCACTCCCACCAGCGCACCGAGTGCGTCATGGAGGCCCGGCGGGGCGACCGGCTGGCCGTCGAGCTGCGCTTCCTGCGGGTCCAGCGGCGCACCGTCGAACGGGCCACCGCCACCGGCGGGTTCGAGCCGGTGGAACGGCTGGAGCTCGCCGACCGGGTGCTCGTCGAATGGGACGAGGGCGTCGAGGAACGCATCGAACTCCTGCTCTCCGTTGACGAGTTGGCCGGAGCGGGGGTGCAACGCGGGTTCCGTCTGCCGGGCGTCGGCGGCACCGAGTTGGTGCACGAGCAGGGAAGCGCCGTCGGCCGGCTGGTGCGGCGGCGTGAACAGGTCGACGGGCTGGTGCGGTTGCGGATCGAGGAACTGCCCGGCCCCTACCGGGCGCAGCGGCTCACCGCCGAGGTGGAGAACGCCTCACCCTGGACGCCGCGCCGCAAGGACGGCCGGGAGGAGGCGCTGCCGCGCTCGCTGGTCTCCGCCCACCTGCTGCTCGGGCTGGAGCACGGCCGGTTCCTCTCGGTCACCGATCCGCCCGAGTGGGCCCGCGCGGCCGTCGGGCGGTGCCGCAACGAGCGGACCTGGCCCGTCCTGGCCGGGCCGGACGGTGGGTGCCAGGTGATGCTGTCCTCGCCGATCATCCTGGAGGACCACCCGAGGATCGCCCCGGAGAGCCTGGGCACCCTCTACGACTCCACCGAGATCGACGAGATCCTGGCGCTGCGCACGGCGGCCCTGACCGACCAGGAGAAGCGCGAGGCCCGGGGCACCGACGACCGGGCCGGGGCGGTGATCGACCTGGCCGAGTCCATGCCGCCCGAGGTGCTGGAACGCCTCCACGGCGCCGTGCGCGGGCTGCGCGAGATCACCGGCGGCGGCTCCGATCCCGAACAGCCCTGGTGGGATCCGGGCGGCGACCCGGACGTCGATCCCGCACGGGACCGGGTGCTGGTCGACGGCCGGTCGGTCGGCGCGGGCAGCCGGGTCGTGCTGCGGCCCGGCCGGCGGCGCACCGACGCCCAGGACCTCTTCCTGGACGGACGAACAGGCGTCGTCGAGGCCGTCCTGCACGACGTGGACGGCTCCGTGCACCTGGCCGTCACGGTGGAGGACGACCCGGGGGCCGACCTGTGGCGGGCCCAGGGTCGCTTCCGTTACTTCCAGCCCGACGAGGTCACCCCGCTGGAGGAGTCATGACCGGTGGGAAGGTGCTGGTCGCCGGGGTGGGCAACCTCTTCCTCGGCGACGACGGCTTCGGCGTGGAGACCGTCCGGCGGCTGGCCGCCCATCCGCTGCCGGAGGGCGTGGAGCTGGTCGACGTCGGGGTGCGTGGCGTCGACCTCGCCTACCGGCTGCTGGACGGCTGCCGGACCGCCGTCCTGGTGGACGCCACCTGCCGCGGCGGCGCCCCCGGAACCGTCTACCTCATCGAGGCGGACGCGGAGCCGCTGGAGGTGCCCGTCCTGGACGGGCACCGGATGGGCCCGGACGCCGTCCTCGGCCTGCTCGCCACGCTCGCCGCCGGCACCGGGGGCGAGCCGCCCGCGCGGGTGCTGGTGGTCGGCTGCGAGCCGGCCTCGCTGGAGGAGGGCATCGGGCTGAGCGCCCCGGTCGCCGCCGCGGTGGAGGAGGCCGTCCGGACGGTCCTGGAGGCCGTCGAGGAGGCGGTGCTGGAGGCCGTCGAGGAGGCGGTGCTGGAGGCCGTCGAGGAGGCGGTGCGGCCGGAGCCGTCGAGTGCGGAGCTGGAGAGGAGGACGACACCATGCTGAGGAAACTGTTCTGCGCGGCCCTGCTGGCGGGGATCGGCGCGCTGGTCTGGCAGAGCCTGCCGGACATCCGGCGGTACCTGAAGATCTCGCGGATGTGAGCCGCGGATTGCTGCGAACGGTGCAGCCCCGGACGCGGTGGCGGCGCGGCTTCGAGCCCGCGCCGCCACCGCCCCCTGTAATGGGGCGCGTTGCCGCCCGCCGTGGGAAGGGACCGATGCACGAGATGTCGATCGCCGCCGCCGTGGTCGAGCAGGTGGACACGGCCGCACGCGAACACCGGGCCCCGGGAGTGGCCCGGATCCGGCTGCAGGTCGGCGAGTTGGCGGGCGTGGTGCCCGAAGCCCTCGACTTCTGCTTCGAACTCGCCTGCGCCGGAACGCTGGTGGAGGGCGCCGCACTGGACACCGTTGCCGTCCCGGCGCGGGCCCGCTGCGCCCCCTGCGCCGTCGAATGGGCCGTCGGCATGCCGCCCGACCTCGGCTGCCCGGACTGCCGCACCGGCGCCGGCGTCGAGCTGCTGTCCGGGCGAGAGCTCCAGATCCTCGACGTCGAGTGGGCCCGGGGCCCCGGCGTCCCGGCCGAACAGAAAGGCTGAAACCGATGTGCCAGAGCGGCCACACGGTCGACCTGCGCCGGGCGGTGCTCGCCCGCAACGACGACAGCGCCCGCGAACTGCGGGCCGCGCTGACCGCCCGCGGGACCGTCGCGGTCAACCTGCTCTCCAGCCCCGGCAGCGGCAAGACCGCCCTGCTGGAGGCCGAGTTGGGGCTCGCCCGGCGGCGCGGGATCGAGGTCGCCGCGCTCACCGCCGACCTCGCCACCGAGAACGACGCGCTGCGGCTGGCCCGTTCGGGCGCTCCGGTGAAGCAGGTGCTCACCGACGGCCTGTGCCACCTGGAGGCCCGGATGCTGGCCGGCCACCTGGACGGCTGGCTGCCGCCGGACTGCCGACTGCTGTTCGTGGAGAACGTCGGCAACCTGGTCTGCCCGGCCTCCTACGACCTCGGCGAATCGCTGCGGGTGGTGCTGGCCTCCGTCACCGAGGGGGAGGACAAGCCGCTCAAGTACCCGACCGCGTTCGGGCTGGCCAACCTCGTGCTGGTGACCAAGGCGGACCTCGCCGCGGCGGCCGAGTTCGACGAGGCGGCGTTCCTGGCGAACGTCCAGCGGGTCAACCCCGGGGTGGAGGTGGTGCGGACCTCGGCCCGCAGCGGGGACGGCGTCGGCGTGCTGCTGGAACGGGCGCTGGGTGTGCTGGACGGCGGCGTGCCGCACCGGCCGGTGATGGCGGCCGGGCAGGAGCACGGCGGGCACGCACACGCGGGGGACGTGCGGCCGGGGGACGTGCGGTCGGGGCAAACGCAGGAGGGTCACCACCACCACGCGGTGCCGGAGACGCCGTGACGGCGCCCGCCCGCGAACGGCGGCGGGTCGCCGTCCGCGGCCTGGTGCAGGGCGTCGGCTTCCGGCCGTTCGTCTTCGCGCTGGCCGGGGAACTCGGACTGGCCGGCAGCGTCACCAACACCGGCGAGGGCGTCCTCGCCGAGGTCGAGGGCAGTCCCGCCGCGCTGGACGCCTTCTGCCGGCGGATCACCGCCGACGCGCCGCCGCTCGCCCAGGTCGCCTCGGTGGAGCACGCGCCGCTCGCCGCCACCGGCGCCACCGGGTTCGCCATCACCCCCTCACGCACCGACGGGCCCCGCGCCACCCTGATCCCGCCCGACGTCGCGACCTGCGCCGACTGCATGGTCGAACTCACCGATCCGGCCGACCGGCGCCACCGGCACCCGTTCATCAGCTGCACCAACTGCGGCCCCCGGCACACCATCGTCACCGGCCTGCCCTACGACCGGGCCGACACCACCATGGCCGGCTTCCCGATGTGCGCGGACTGCGCCCGGGAGTACACCGACCCCGCCGACCGCCGCTTCCACGCGCAGCCCGTCGCCTGCCACGCCTGCGGACCACGACTCGCCCTGACCGTCCACGGCAGCGGCCTCGGCAGCCTCGGCGGCCTCGGCGGCCTCGGCGGCGAGGACGCGCTCGGCGAGGCCCGGCGAATGCTCGCCGGCGGGGCGATCCTCGCGGTCAAGGGCCTCGGCGGCTACCACCTCGCCTGCGACGCCCGCGACGCCGCGGCCGTCGCCCTGCTGCGCCGGCGCAAGCGGCGCGGTGACAAGCCGTTCGCCCTGATGGCCCGGGACCTCGCCACCGTCGAGGGCCTGCTGCCGGTCGGGCCCGTCGAACGGGAACTGCTCACCGGAGCCGTCCGGCCGATCGTCCTGCTGCGCCGCCCCGGAGGCTTCGCGGCGCAGCTCCCGGCCGTCGCCCCCGGCAGCCCCGACCTCGGGGTGATGCTCCCGTACACCCCGCTGCACCACCTGCTGCTCGCCGCCCCCGGGCCGGACCTGCTGGTGATGACCAGCGCCAACCTCTCCGGCGAGCCGATCGTCACCGACGACCAGGAGGCGCTCACCGCGCTCGCCCCGCTGGTCGACGGCTGGCTCACCCACGACCGGCCGATCAACGTCCCGTGCGAGGACTCGGTGGTGCGGGTGGTGGACGGCGAACAGCTGCCGCTGCGGCGCTCGCGCGGCTACGCGCCGCTGCCACTCCCGCTGCCCGTACCCGTCCGGCCGGTGCTGGCGGTCGGCGGGGACCTCAAGAACACCTTCGCGCTCGCCCGGGACGGCTACGCCTGGCTCTCCGGCCACATCGGAGACATGGACGACCTGGCCACGCTGCGCGCCTTCGACCGCGCCGTCGAACAGCTCGGCACCGTCAGCGGGGTGCGGCCCGAACTGCTGGTCGCCGACCGGCACCCCGGCTACCGGTCCGTCCGGCACGCCGAGCGCACCGCCGCCGGCCGGCCGGTGCGCCGGGTGCAGCACCACCACGCCCACATCGCCGCCGTGCTGGCCGAACACGGCCTGGACGGCGGCCGGCCCGTGCTCGGCGTCGCCTTCGACGGCACCGGCTACGGCGAGGACGGCGCGATCTGGGGCGGCGAACTGCTGCTCGCCGACTACGACGGGTTCCGCCGGCTGGCCCACCTGGGCTACGTGCCGCTGCCGGGCGGTGACGCGGCCGTCGAGCGCCCCTACCGGACGGCGCTCGCCCACCTGCGCGCCGCCGGGCTGCCCTGGACCGCCGGACTGCCCTCGGTGCGGGCCTGCCCGGATGAGGAACTGCGGCTGCTGGAGCGGCAGTTGGAACGCGGGCTGAACTGTGTGGAGACCTCCAGCATGGGCCGGCTGTTCGACGCGGTGTCCTCGCTCGCGGGGGTCTGCCACCGGGCCGGGTACGAGGCCCAGGCGGCGATCGAACTGGAGGCGGCCGCCGTGGAGTTCGGCCCGGCCGAGGGTTACGCCTTCGCGCTGGTCGCCCAGCGGGACGGCTGGATCCTCGACCCCGGGCCGGTGCTGTCCGGGGTGGTGGCGGACGTCACCGCCGGGGCACCGGCCGGGCTGGTCGCCGCGCGCTTCCACACGGCGGTCGCCGAGGCCGTCCGGCTGGTCTGCGCGGCCGCCCGGGACCGGTGCGGCACCACCACGGTGGCGCTCAGCGGCGGCGTCTTCGCCAATGCGCTGCTCTCCTCGGCCTGCGCCCGCGGGCTCGGGGAGGACGGCTTCACCGTGCTGCGGCACCGCCGGGTGCCGCCCAATGACGGAGGGCTGGCGCTCGGCCAGCTGATGGTGGCCGGCCGGTCGTCGGCCGCCCGGGAGGAGTGAGAGCGGATGTGCCTGGCGGTGCCCGGCAGGGTGACGGAGATCGGTGAGCGGGATGGGACCCGGATGGCGGTGATGGACTTCGGCGGCGTGGTCAAGGACGTCTGCCTGGAGTACCTGCCCGATCTGGCGGTGGGGGAGTACGCGATCGTCCACGTGGGCTTCGCGCTGCAGCGGCTGGACGAGGAGTCGGCCCGGCGGACGCTGGCGCTGTTCGAGGAACTCGGGCTGCTCCAGGAGGAGTTCGGCGATCCCTGGGAGGCGGCGGCCGGGGAACCGGTGGCCCGGACGGCGGCGGTGGCCGAGACGGCGGTGGCGGTCGAGGAGGTCGAGCGGTGAAGTACCTGGAGGAGTTCCGCAACCCAGAGCTGGCCGAGGGCCTGCTCGCGGACATCAGGGCGACGGTCACCCGGCCCTGGGCGCTGATGGAGGTGTGCGGCGGCCAGACGCACAGCATCATCCGGCACGCCATCGACCAACTCCTGCCGGACGAGGTCGAGTTGATCCACGGACCGGGCTGCCCGGTGTGCGTCACCCCGCTGGAGGTGATCGACCGGGCGCTGGCCATCGCGGCCCGGCCCGGGGTGATCTTCTGCTCCTTCGGGGACATGCTGCGGGTGCCCGGCACCGACCGCGACCTGTTCCGGGTCCGGAGCGAGGGCGGCGACGTGCGGGTGGTGTACTCGCCGCTCGACGCGCTGAAGATCGCCCGGGAGAACCCCGACCGGGAGGTCGTCTTCTTCGGCATCGGCTTCGAGACCACCGCCCCGCCGAACGCCATGGCCGTCCACCTGGCCCGGAAACAGGGCCTGGGCAACTTCAGCATGCTGGTCTCGCACGTCCGGGTGCCCCCGGCGATCGAGGCGATCATGGAGTCCCCGGACTGCCGGGTCCAGGCCTTCCTGGCCGCCGGACACGTGTGCAGCGTGATGGGCACCGCCGAGTACCCGGCCCTCGCGGAACGCCACCGGGTGCCGATCGTCGTCACCGGCTTCGAACCGCTGGACATCCTGGAGGGCATCCGGCGCACCGTGCGGCAGTTGGAACGCGGGGAGCACACCGTCGACAACGCCTACCCCCGGGCCGTCCGCCCCGAGGGCAACCCGGCGGCCCGCGCCATGCTGGAGGACGTCTTCGAGGTCGCCGACCGGGCCTGGCGGGGCATCGGCGTCATCCCCCGGAGCGGCTGGCGGCTCTCCCCGCGCTACCGGGACCACGACGCCGAGCACCGCTTCGACGTCACGGGCATCCGCACCAGCGAACCCGCCCAGTGCCGGGCCGGTGAGGTGCTCCAGGGGCTGCTCAAGCCCCACCAGTGCGAGGCCTTCGGCACCGTCTGCACCCCGCGCACCCCGCTCGGCGCCACCATGGTCTCCAGCGAGGGCGCCTGCGCCGCGTACTACCTCTACCGGCGGCTGAGTACGCCGGGCCCCGTCCAGGAGGCGAGCCCCGTTGGCTGACACCGAACTGCTCACCGACGCCGACGCGCCGGACTTCTCCGGCTGGAGCTGCCCGCTGCCGCTGCGCGACCACCCCCGGGTGGTGATGGGGCACGGCGGCGGCGGGGCGATGTCCGCCGAACTGGTCGAGCACGTCTTCGCACCCGCGTACGGCGGCCCGGCGCTGGCGGGCCTCGCCGACTCCGCCGTGCTGGAACTCGGCGGCGCCCGGCTCGCCTTCTCCACCGACTCCTACGTGGTGCGGCCGCTGTTCTTCCCCGGCGGCTGCATCGGCGACCTCGCCGTCAACGGGACCGTCAACGACCTGGCCATGAGCGGGGCCCGGCCGGCCTACCTGTCCTGCGGCGTCATCCTGGAGGAGGGAGTGGAGCTGGCCGTGGTGGAGCGGATCGCGCGCGCCATCGGCGCCGCCGCCCGCACCGCCGGGGTGGAGGTGGCCACCGGGGACACCAAGGTGGTGGAGGCCGGGCACGGCGACGGCGTCTACCTGAACACCGCCGGCATCGGGCTCGTCCCGGCCGGGGTCGACATCCGGCCGCAGCGGGCCCGCCCGGGCGACGTGGTGATCGTCAGCGGGCCGATCGGGCTGCACGGGGTGGCGATCATGAGCGTCCGGGAGGGGCTGGAGTTCGGGGTCGAGGTGCGCAGCGACAGCGCGGCGCTCGGCGGGCTGGTCGAGGCCATGCTCGCGACGACCCGCGACCTGCACGTCCTGCGCGACCCCACCCGGGGCGGCCTGGCGGCGGCACTCAACGAGATCGCGACGGCCGCCGGGGTGGGTGTGGTACTCAGCGAACGCGCCGTGCCCGTCCCGGAGCCGGTGGCCAACGCCTGCGCCGTTCTGGGCCTGGACCCGATGTACATCGCCAACGAGGGCAAGCTGGTCGCCTTCGTCCCGCGCGGCGAGGCGGACGCCGTGCTCGCCGCCATGCGGGCCCACCCGCTCGGCGCGGAGGCGGTGGTGATCGGCGAGTGCGTCCAGGACCACCCCGGGATGGTCGTCGCCCGCACCGGCTTCGGCGGCACCCGGGTGGTCGACCTGCCGATGGGCGAGCAGCTGCCGCGGATCTGCTGACCCCGCCGCGCCGCCGGGGCCGGTCCGGGGCCGCCCGGGCCGGTCCCGGCGGCTGACCGTCGGTGGCCCCGCGTAGTGTCGTGCCCGAACTGGACGAGCGGGTGGTCGGGAGGGCAGTTGGAGCTGCAAGGGGACGCATGGGACGCCAGGGTGACCGGGATCCGGCGGTCCGCGGAGGCCGGGGAGCTGGGCGGCCTGGTCCGGAGTCTCCATCCGCTCAACCGCGACCTCGACGGTGACTGGAGCCACGGAGGCGGCGCTGCGGGTGGCTCGCTCTGACCGGCGAGCCACGCAGTCTGCCCGTCACGTCGCACCACGGTTCGGGCAGCGCGGAGTTCGAGGTCGATCCCTTCAACTTCCGTGCGCTGCAGGGCATCGCGGCCCTGCTGGCACTCGCACCCGCTCAGCCGGCCTCGGCCGTCGCCCTGGGCCGGTTGGTGGAGGCGGCCCTGCTACGGATTCCGGGCGTCGGCATCCGCTCGCACAGGACGGCCTCCGCCGCCGTGCACGCCCTCGTCCAGCTGGGGGACCAGGACGCCTACGACGAGTTGGGCCGGCTGGCCGGTGTGGTGAAGTACCGGCCCACGGTCAAGCTGATCGACGCGGCGCTCGCAGCCGGGGCCCGGTAGGGCGGGGCGCGGGGGTGGTGGGAAACCGATTTCCGTTTTGGCCGGGGGTCGCATAGGCTGGGTCCACCGACGCGGGGTGGAGCAGCTCGGTAGCTCGCTGGGCTCATAACCCAGAGGTCGCAGGTTCAAATCCTGTCCCCGCTACCAGCAGGAGCCGGGGTCGACGCACTTGGTGCGTCGGCCCCGGCTTTTCGCGTTCCGCGGGTGTGGCCGGCGTACGCCCGGTCGCGGTGGTCGTGACGCGGGCCGAGTTCGGTGGGTGCCGGGAAGGCGGTCTGCCGCGACTCCCTTCCGTGCGCGGGTACTTCGGTGATGTCCGAGCAAAGCCCACCGGGGCGCTGAGCGGCGGTCAGGCCGGTTCGCCGGGATTGATGGGGCCATGACGGCACATCAGGTTACGTTGAGGTAATTTATCGGTGTCGTCCGGGTGAACGCCCCCGGGCCCCGCATGAAGGACTCGTACGTGCTCTCTCACCAGTCCCGCCGTTCCGGCCGCCGTCTGGCCGGTTCCGCACTGGCCCTCGCCGCCGCCGTCGGTGTGCTCCCCGTCGCTCCCGCGTTCGCCGATCCGGCTCCCGCGCCGGGGGCGGCGCAGGGCGATGCCACTCCGCATCTGGACGCGGTGGAACGGGCCTTGCGTCAGGTGTCGCCCGGGCTGGAGGGCGTGGTGTGGCAGCGGACGGCGGGCAACCGGCTGGACGCGCCGGCCGGGGACCCGGGCGGGTGGCTGCTGCAGACGCCTGGGTGCTGGGGGGACGCCTCCTGCGCCGAACGGGGCGGCACGAAGCGGCTGTTGGACAAGATGCGGGAGAACATCGGCAGGGCCGTCCGGACCGTCGACATATCAACTCTCGCCCCGTTCCCGGACGGTGGGTTCCAGGACGCCATCGTCGACGGCCTCAAGGCCTCGGTGGCCGCCGGGAACTCGCCGCACGTGCGGATCCTCGCCGGGGCCGCTCCGCTGCTCAACATCACCGCGCTGCCGTCCCGGTACCGGGACGACCTGGTGGCCCGGCTCGGCTCGGCCGCCGACCGGGTGACCGTCGAGGTGGCCTCGATGACCACCGCGAAGACCGCGTTCTCCTGGAACCACTCCAAGTTGCTGGTCGTGGACGGGCAGAGCGTCATCACCGGCGGGATCAACAACTGGAAGGGCGACTACCTGGACACCGCCCATCCGGTGACCGACGTCGACCTCGCGCTGAACGGTCCGGCCGCCGCCTCCGCCGGCGCCTACCTGGACACCCTGTGGGACTGGACCTGCCGCAACAGCGGGGTGTTCTCGGCCGCCTGGTTCGCCTCCTCGAACGGCGCCGGCTGCACCCCCGACCTGGAGCGGCGGCTCAACCCGGCGGCGGGGCAGGTGCCCGCCGCCGGGACCGTACCGGTGATCGCCGTCGGCGGCCTGGGCGTCGGCATCCGGGACGGCGACCCGGCCTCCGGCTACCGCCCGGACCCGGTGAGCGGCGTCGAGGACGTCAAGTGCGGCCCGATCGCCCTGCGCGACCGCACCAACGACGACCCCGGCTACGAGACCGTCAACCCGGAGGAGAACGCGCTGCGCGCGCTGGTCGCCGGCGCCGGCAGCCGGATCGACATCTCCCAGCAGGACGTGACCGGCACCTGCCCACCGATGCCCCGCTACGACGCACGGCTCCTCGACCTGCTCGCGGGCAAGCTCGCGGACGGGGTGAAGGTCCGGATCGTCGTCAGCGACCCCGGCAACCGGGGCGCGGTGGGCAGCGGCGGCTACTCGCAGATCAAGTCCCTGAACGAGATCAGCGACACCCTCGCGGCCCGGCTCACCGCCCGCCTCGGCGACCCGGCGCAGGCCCGGACGGCGATGTGCCGGAACCTCCAACTCGCCCCGTTCCGCGCCGCGTCCGCGCCGACCTGGGCCGACGGGCACCCGTACGCGCTGCACCACAAGCTGGTCTCGGTCGACGGCTCGGCGTTCTTCATCGGCTCGAAGAACCTCTACCCCGCCTGGCTGCAGGACTTCGGCTACGTGGTCGAGAACCGCACCGCCGCCGCGCAGTTGGACGCCCAGCTGCTCGCCCCGCAGTGGCAGTACTCGCAGGCCGCCGCGACCTTCGACTACAGCCGCGGCCTCTGCCACGGCTGACACCCGGAGCAGGGTGGCGACGGTGTCGGGAACCGCGCCGCCACCGCGACCTGCTGACCGAACCCGACCAGGCCGCCCGCCTCGCCGAGGTGTAGGGCCCGGCGGGGGCCCAGCGGGTCGAAAGTCCCGCAAGTTCCTTGTCGCTGCGGCTGGTTCGCCGGCTGTGCCGAGAACGGCCCGCCGAGCAGGCGCCGGGGCAGCAGGCTCGCCCCGGACCAGCGCTCCGTCGACGGCGACCTGATGGACCAGGGCAGCCTGGTCACCGCCGTCGACCGGATCCAGCCCGACGAGGTCGACGACCTCGGGCACCGGTCGGCCTCCGCCGAACCGCAGCGATCCGGGGTTTCCTAAGAAGCGCTCTTACGTCGGGTCGCGACGATGCGGGAATGAACGCCATGACATCCCGTCAGCTGCCGCGGACCCAGCGGCAGCGAGCCGCACTGGCGGCAACACTCGTCGTGACCTGTGCAGGAACACTGTGCGGTACGGTCGGGCCGCCGGTCGCCGCGGCGACCGTCCGGCACGAGATCCGGCTGAACGGCGAGCAGATCGAGATTCCCGTCGACGGCGCGACGGCCGAGGTGCGCGTCGATTCGCTGGCGGTGGGCATGCGTGCCGCCGACGGCGGTGAGCTGACGCTCTCCGCGCCGGCCGCGGAACCGCTCGGCCGGCCCGGCCCCGTCAGGATCAGTCGGGGAGCGGCGAGTTGGACGCTGCCCGAGCGCGGTCTCACCGTGACGGCGGCGGCGGAGCGGGGCCGTCTGCGGATCAGCGTTCGCGGCACCCGGGACGGCTCCACGCTGTCCTGGCCGGTGACCGGCACCGACCGGGCCGCATCGCAGGTGCAGCTGCCGCGCGGCGAGGGGCTCGGGGTGCCGGTCGCGGACCCGTTCTGGACCTCGGCCGAAACGGGCCTCGCCGGGCACGGCTACGACCTCACCGCCGACCTGTCCATGCCGCTGTGGGGCTACACCCTGGGCAGTCGGGGTGTGAGCTACCTGGTCCCGGACCCGGCCGGTACCTCGCTCGCCTTCGCCGCCGACGGCGGGCGGTTGAAGGGTACGGGTGTGCACACCTTCTCGCGGCGCGCGAGCACCACGGACTACACCGTCACCTTCGCCCTCACCGATCCGTCCCCGGTCGCGCCCGCACTGGACTACCGGCGCTGGCTCGCCGACGACGGCCGACTGGTCACCCTCAACAGCAAGATTGCCGCCAACCCGGAGGTCGGCAAGCTGCTCGGCGCCTTCCACGCCTACACCTGGGGCGAGGCCCGGACCGCTCAGGGCGTGGCGCAGATGCGGGCGCTCGGGTTGAGCCGGCTGTGGCTCGGCTACGACGCCGACGGCCAGCCGATGGACGCGCAGGCGGTGGCGGCCGCCGAGCGCGCGGGCTACCTGGTCGGCCCCTACGACTCGTTCGCCAACGGGCAGGACCCGAAGGCCTCCGACGCGCCGACCTCCTCCTGGCCCGCCCCGGTCTATCCGGACTTCTGCGTCCACGAGCAGGACGGCCGGGTGAAGGCGGGCTTCCACGACCGCGGCTGCTACCTCAGCTCGCAGGCCTTCGAACAGACCGCGCAGGGCCGCCGGTACCTGGCCGAACGCACCCGGCAGATGACCGCGAACGGAGCCACCAGCTACTTCCTGGACGTCGACGCGGCGGGCGAACTGTTCGACGACTACAGCCCCGCCCACGCCATGAACCGGTCGCAGGACCAGGCCAACCGGTTCGCCCGGATGCGCCGGCTCTCCGGTGCCGACAAGCTGGTGCTGGGATCGGAGAGCGCCGGCAGCTGGGCCAGTCCGGTGATCGACTTCAGCCACGGTTCGTCGACCCCGGTGGCCGACGGGCTCTGGCCCCTGGAGCGGGACAAGGCCACCTGGGGCGGGTACGCGTCGGCCGGCGCTCCAGGGGTGTTCTTCAAGCCGGTGGCCCTGCCCGCCGACCTCACCAAGGCGATGTTCGACCCCGCGTACCGCATCCCCCTGTACGAGAGCGCGCTGCACGACTCCCAGGTCAACCTGGACCGCTGGGAGCTGCCGTACACCAAGATCCCCGCTCTCGAAACCGACCGGGCCCTGCTCGCCATGCTCTACAACACCCCGCTGAACCTGGTGCTGGACGGCCCGTCCCTCACCAGCCAGGGCAAGCAACTGGCCGAACTGCAAGGCTACTTCGCGCCGCTGCACGAAAGCGCGGGCACCCAGCCGATGACCGGCTTCCGCTGGCTCACGCCGGACCGCCAGGTCCAGCAGACCACCTTCGGCGACTCCGTACTCCAGGTCACCGCCAACTTCGGCACCGCCCCGTACGGCTCGTTGCCTCCCGGCTGCGTCGACGCCGAGCTCAAGGGCGGCCGACCTCAGCGCCTCTGCCCGACGACGCTGCCGGCCAGGTAGGGTCCGGTAGCCCGGGTGCGGGGTCCTGATCCGGCCGTCGGCCGTCGGCCGGTGCCACGGCCGTGGCGGCGTTCTGCCCGGCCCCGCACCGAAGGCCAGGAGCAGGTCGGACGGCTACCGCTGAGGGCGGGCTGCCTGGATCGGCTCGCCCCTTCCGATGGAGCTGAACCAGGCGGCCGGATCCCCGCTCGACCGGGTGGCCGTGGGTTCAGCCGAGGCCGGTCTTCTCCAGCGGCCTCCGCAACGCGCCGCTCAAGCGCCCTCAGGGGTGGTAGGCACCGGTGTTCTTCTTCGCGATGATCTTCGCGATCGCGATGGACCGGTCCGCCTGGTGCTGGTCCAGGCCGGGGAACGGGACCAAGGACCCGGGCGGGGTGCACCACCCGGCCCCGGCGAGAAACCGGCGGAGGCGGTGAGATGGAGGCGACGCGCCACCGCAGGGGGCGCCGCCCCACTCCGTGAAGGGCAGGAACACCATGAAGGCCGCCGTCGTCCACGACTTCACCGCCCCGTTGGTCATCGAGGACCGGCCGGTGCCGCAGCCGGCCGCGCACCAGGTGCGGGTGAGGATCGAGGCCTCCGGGCTGTGCCATACCGACATCCACGCCGCGCACGGCGACTGGCCGGTCAAGCCCTCCCCGCCGTTCGTGCCAGGACACGAGGGCGTGGGCGTCGTCGAGGCGGTCGGCGAGCGGGTCCGGCACGTCCGGGTCGGCGAGCGCGTCGCCATCCCGTGGCTGGCCGACGCCTGCGGGCGCTGCGACCAGTGCGTGACCGGCTGGGAGACGCTCTGCCTCGACCAGCACAACAGCGGCTACTCGGTGGACGGCGGCTACGCCGAGTACGCGATCGCGCACGGCGACTACGTCGTCCCCGTCCCCGACGGCATCGATCCGCTGGACGCCGCGCCGCTGTCCTGCGCGGGCGTCACCACCTACAAGGCGCTCAAGGTCTCCGGGGCCCGCCCCGGCACCCGGGTGCTGGTCTCCGGCATCGGCGGGCTCGGCCACCTCGCCCTCCAGTACGCGCGGATCTCGGGCGCCGAGACCATCGCCGTCGACGTCACCGACGACAAGCTGGCCCTCGCCCGCGAACTCGGCGCCGACCACGTCCTGGACGCCCGCACCCAGGACGTCGCCGCGGAGGTGCAGGCCCTCGGCGGCGCCCACGCCGCCATCGCCCTCGCCGTCAGCAATGCCTCCTTCCAGGCGGCCTACGGCGCACTACGACGCGGTGGGACGCTGGTGCTGGTCGCCCTCCCGGCCGACGGGAAGCTCGAACTCCCGGTCTTCGAGACCGTGTTGAATGGAACCAAGGTGATCGGCTCGATCGTCGGTACCCGCGAGGACCTCGCCGAGGTCTTCCGTCTGCACGCTCTCGGCCGCACCCGGGTGATCCGCGAGACCCGTCGGCTGGGCGAGGTGAATGCCTGCTTCGACGAGGTGCTGGGCGGCAAGGTCGCGGCCCGCCTCGTCTTCGACCTGCGCGGCTGAACCGCGCCCACCTCCGGAGGAAAGGACCGTGGACGAGATGAACGACACGACGGCAAAACCGCGGATCGTGGTGGGTGTGGACGGCTCGGGATCCTCCCGGGCTGCCCTGCGGTGGGCCCTGCGGCAGGCCGCCCTGGTCGGAGCCACCGTGGAGGCGGTCACCACCTGGGAGTACCCGGTGTACTACGGCCTGGGCATGCCGATGCTGGACGGGGACTTCGCCGGGTTCGCCGGCAAGGCCCTCGCCGAGGCGGTCGCGGAGGAGGCGGGCCGGGACTGCCCGGTCGAGGTGCAGGAGCGGGTCGCCAGGGGCAACGCGGCCCAAGTCCTGCTGATGGCCGCCGAGGGGGCCGAGCTCCTCGTCCTCGGCAGCCGCGGTCACGGGGGCTTCACCGGGGCCCTGCTCGGCTCGGTCACGCAGCACTGCGTCCAGCACGCCTCCTGTCCGGTCGTCGTGATCCGGGAGCCCGGGCGGGAGATTGCGGAGCCCGCCGACGGCGGGTGACCTCCGGACCGCCCGCGGCGGGGGGGGGGGGGGGGGCCCACGGAACAGCGCGGGGCAGCGGCGGGT